>JAEUTT010000135.1 GCA_016787165.1 Bacteroidia bacterium
TCAATATCTTCAGCCTCAACATCCTTTTTTAAATCTTCGGCATATTTATAGTCATCTTTGGTAAATGCAATGGATTGTAAGTGCATATTATAAACACGAATTGTATCTTTATTAAACACAATATCCGAATAAATACATACATTATTTCCTGTATACCCAAAGTTCACTTTTCCTTTGTTAACAATTGGATACTTACTAAAAGTAGCTATCCCAAAATGTTGTTTATATCTTTTATCGTTATAGGAATAATCAACATGCACATACTTTGCATTTTTAAATTTGAGCAAACTATCCATATTATTATACACACTACTATCACGCGAAAAAAATTCTTGAAAACACATCACTTCAGGAGTTTCATCATCAATGAGTTCAAATATTTTAGCTCGTGTATTTAAATTGTTTGTCCAGTTATATAAATCAAAAACCTTTACATTATAGCTCATAACGGTAAGAACTGCTTTTGATTTGTCAGGAGTTTTTTTAAAGCTAAATTGAAAAAAAGCCTGTAATTGCATCCAACCAAACAAAATAATTAGCAAAGAATAGAATCCTCTCTTTTTTAGCTGAATACCCCAATAAAAAACAAAGGCAATATTTGCAATCACTAATAAGGGATAGGCTAAACCTAAAAACGCTATTGGCCAAAATGTTTCAGGATTAATAAAAGGAGCTGTATAGGACAATAACAAAAGTATAACAACTATGTGATTAAAGAACATAGCAAAACGGTTGGTCCAATAACGTTTGCCTTTTCGCTTTACTTCTTTAGTATGTATATGTGTTTCTTCCAACAATCGTAATGAACTTATTTTTTACTTGCTTTAAATAGAATTTCCTTTTCTGTTTTGCTCAAACTTTCATATCCCGATTTGGATATTTTATCTAAAATTGCGTCTATCTGCTTTTGATTGGCTACTTTACTTTGATTATATTCTTCATCTGTAAACTTCTTTTTATTATTAGAAACAACTTTCATTCTAGAATTTTTCTTAAATAATCCAAAAATCCAATCAGAAAAAAGATTAAATGGTTTTGCCATATCATTCCCTTTTTTAAGCTGAACAATAAACAAATACCCCATTAAAGCACCTCCCAAATGAGCTAAGTTACCTCCAACATTAGAGTAAGATGCTACATTTAAAATATCAATTAGCACATAAAATAGTGCAACATAAACTAACTTAACTTCACCAATAAACATTAAATTCATTTTAAAATGCGGAAGCAATGTTGCTGCAGCTATTACAATTGCGGTAACACCAGCGGATGCACCAATCATTGGAATACCTTGATAAATAACTAAACTAGGAACAGCAACAATAATTAGCATTGAAAATAAAGCTCCAGCTATAGCTCCTAAAATGTATAAGGGAATAATTTTTTTAGAAGATGTGTATTCCAATAAAATTTGTCCGAACCAAAACAAGGTTAACATATTCCACAAAAGATGAAACACCTCCACATGTGTAAAAGCATAGGTAATTAATGTCCATGGTTTATAAAACAAACCTTCAACACTAATCAAAAAAGATAAGTTTTCGAGCAATAAATTAACAGCTATTTTTATTGGCACTAGATTAAGCATCATTAATATTCGCAAAATACTTATCAGAATAAATACAGCAATATTAATAACAATCAAGCGTGTAACGGGATTATCACTTTTAAACTTTCGTTTTATATCTTCAAAAATTACGTTTGCCATAGACTAATAAAAATGATTGCTTTTTCTCTGCCAATATTTTATCATAAAAAATCCAAATAACATTCCGCCTAAATGTGCAAAATGAGCAACATTATCGCCAGGATTATTTAAAACGCCTAAATACAATTCCAAGGCACCATATAAAATCACGAAGTATTTTGCTTTTAGCGGAAATAAAAAATAGATGTATAATAATGTATTAGGAAACAACATTCCAAAAGCAAGCAATACACCAAAAACAGAGCCTGAAGCACCTACAACAGGCTTATCCTGCTGAAATGAAATAAATTGTTGAATATCCCTTAAACCTTGTTCGACATATAATTGAGCATCCGCACTATTGCCTTGCCATGCTGAAACAAAATTGTCAATCTGAATTTGGTTTTCGGGAATTTCAAGATAAATACCAAAATGCTTTTGAATTAATGCATAATACTCTTCAGGAATTGGGTTCATCATAAATGCTTGAACAGATTCATTTATCTGATAAAACTGAATAGCTTCATAACCCATATAAATTAATGCAGCACCTATTCCTGTTACCATATAATAAATTAAAAATCGTTTTGGACCCCAATAGTTTTCCAATACATTTCCAAACATCCAAAGAGCGAACATATTAAACAATACATGATCAAAACCACCATGCATAAACATGTATGTAATAAACTGATAAGGCTTAAATAAATCGGATGACCAGTAATGCAAGCCTAACTGCTGTGTTAAGTCTAATTGAAACTGACTACGAAATACAAGTGTTGCCAAAAACATTAACCCGTTTATAATTAAAAGATTTTTAACTACAACAGGCAACACTTGAAAACGCTGTGGACGATATTGTTGGTACGACATAATCTCTTTTCTATTTATTAAATCTTCTATCTAAATCTTCCAATGAAAAAGTAGTTATTGTAGCTTTTCCACTAGGTGTGCTATATGGCATCTTACAAGCAAAAAGTTCATCAATAATAGTTGACATTTCTTCTTGTGTTAAATACTTCCCTGATTTGATGGCCATGCTATGCGCCATTGCTCGTGCTAAATTTTCGCGCTTATTTGATTTTAACTCAATTAAATTTTGTTTGTATCTTTCAATTAATCCTTCTAACAATGTAACAGAATCACAATCGGAAGTATCGGCTGGAATACCATGTATTACAAATGTATTTTTCCCAAACTCACTTATGTCAAAACCTATTGCATTAATCTCTGTTTGTAATTCTTTTACTAAAGTAAAATCGGCTGTATTTAATTCAATGGTTTTAGGAAATAATTCTTGCTGTGAAGCGGATTTGTTTTTCTCAAAACTTTCCATCACACGTTCGTACAAAATTCGTTCGTGTGCACCCTGCTGATCAATCACCATAAACCCTGTTTTTATATGCGACAATATGTATTTATTGTGTAGCTGATAGGTTATTTTGGGGGCACTTTCATGTAAATCGCCATCCCAATCAGCACTGATAGACTGTTGTTCTGTTTCTTCTTTTTTAATTTCAAACTCCAATTGATTATTTGCATGACGAGTATACATTTTTTCCCAATTGGCTCTATTCGAAAGCTCTTTTTCTTTTGAAAAATTTTCTGTTTTAAAAGGATTATATGTTGGATCTACTTTAATTGTTGGTTGTTTAATAATTCCATCAACAGGTTTTAATGGCATATTATACAAATGTGCTTCTTGATCAAAATCCAAACTTGGCGCAATGTTAAATTGCCCTAATGATTTTTTTATAGTTGAACGTAAAAATGCATAAATCGCTTTTTCATCTTCAAACTTTACTTCAGTTTTAGTAGGATGAATATTAATATCAATAGTTTTAGGATTCACATCCAACATTAAAAAATAAGAAGCAAAGCTATCACTTGGTAATAACTGTTCAAATGCCGACTGTACAGCATGATGTAAATAGGAGTTTTTAATAAAACGCTTATTTAAAAAGAAAAACTGTTCGCCTCTTGTACGTTTTGAAAATTCGGGTTTTATAACAAAGCCTTTTATTTTAACAATGTCTGTATTTTCCTCTACTGGTACTAAACGTGAATTATAGGAATTACCAAAAACACCCATCAAGCGCTGTTTTAAATTACCCGCAGGCAAGTTAAATATTTCGGTATTGTTGTGATGAAACGTAAATTCAATTTCAGGGTTAGGTATGGCTACACGTTGAAATTCATCAATAATATGTCGAAGTTCAACCGAATCTGTTTTTAAAAAATTTCTACGAGCTGGGACATTGTAAAACAAATTTTTAATTGAAAAGCTTGTTCCTTCAGGAGTGCTACAAACTTCTTGAGCTTTAAGCTCACTTCCTTCAATTTCTATTCTTACACCTAACTCATCTCCTATTCGTTTAGTTTTAAGTTCAACTTGAGCAATGGCAGCAATTGAAGCCAACGCTTCTCCCCTAAATCCCATTGTTCTGATAGCAAATAAATCATCCGCTTTTCTAATTTTTGAAGTAGCATGACGTTCAAAACTCATTCGAGCATCCGTTTCACTCATTCCGCAACCATTATCGATTACCTGAATAAGTGTTTTCCCTGCATCCTTCACAATTAACTTAATGCTTTTAGCACCGGCATCCAATGCATTTTCCATCAATTCCTTAACAGCGGAAGCTGGTCGTTGAACCACCTCACCTGCTGCAATTTGATTTGCAACCGAATCGGGTAAAAGTTGAATAATATCTGCCATACCAAAAATGTAGTACAAAAATAATACTATTAATGGAATTAAGGACTATTTGGCAGTTTGCTTATGAATTGAAAACAAAAAAGGGCTTTCACTTGAAAGCCCTTTACTATTTATACTAAATAATTTATTTTACAAGTGTTACCGAGCCTATATAACTGTGCTTTTTCTCAAACACATCTTTTAATTTAACTTTCCATACATACACATCTTGTTGTGCAATATCACTTCCTCCATTCGCTCTTCCATCCCACACATCATATAAATGATCACCATGGAAAATCATATTTCCCCATCTATCAAAAATCCAGATATCATACTCAATAATACCAATACCATCACCAAAGAACGTATCATTTACACCATCACCATTAGGTGTGAATGCATTAGGTATATAGAATGTAAATTCTGGTCCGATTGCTACAGGGTGCTGAACGCTATCCCAACAACCATTTGCATTTTGAACTGACAAAGTAACCATGTATGCACCAGCCTGTTCATTTGGGTAAGTATGTGTTGGATTGGGAGTAAAAGGATCTAATGTATAACCATCGCCAAACGACCAAAACCATTGAATAGCATCAGGTGAAGATTGATTAATAAATGTAATAACAGGGTCTGTTACAAATGCAGGGTTAGGAGAATGACTAAACTCTGCAATTGGTTCCGCATACACTTCTATCATTTGTGGAATTGTTAGTGTTGATGAGCAAGAATGATTTGAAGTAACTGTTAATGTTACATCATAAAATCCAGTTTGTGAATAACAATGTGCTGGGTTTTGATTTACGAAATCAACATTGCCATCGCCAAAATTCCAACTCCATCCAACAATCGTATCTACACCACCTATGAGTGATAAGTCTGTAAATTGAACACAATGAACAGGACAACCTTTTGGCTTGTCTACAAAGAAAGATGGCAATGGACTTAAATTAATAACTACCACTACTGGATCAATATCTGTACAACCGGCAGCTGTGGTTGTTTGAATATAATAAGTTCCACTTGCATTTAAAGAACCTGGATTTGCTAAAGGTATAGTTCCTGAAGGATCTAACCAATAACTCAATGTTCCATTTCCAGTGCTTCCTGCTGTAACCGCAGCTCCTGTAATACTTACCGTATTAGGAGAACAACCAGGTGCTGGATTTGTAATTGCTAAAACTGGCAACGGATTAATTGTAACAACTACAGGATCAATATCTCTACAACCACTTACTGTAGTAGATTGAATATAATAAGTTCCACTTGCGCCTACTGCATTTGGAGTCGCTAATGGAATAGTTCCTGCTGCATCTTGCCAATACGTTAAGTTTCCACCACCTGTAGTACCAACAGTTACAGCACCAGCTGTAATATTAACTGTATTTGGCGCACAAACAGCTCCAGGGTTTGTAATTACTAAAACAGGAGTTTCATTTATGGTTACTACCACAGGATCTATATCTGTGCAACCTGCAGCAGTAGTACTTTGAATGTAATATGTTCCACTTGTAGAAATAGAAGAAGGGTTCGCCAATGACGAAGTAGCATTTATATCTTGCCAATAGCTTAATGTTCCAGAGCCTGTGCTTCCGGCTGTTACATTAGCCGCTGTAATATCTATCGTAAGTGGAGAACATACTGCAGCTGGATTTGTAATTGCTAAAACAGGTAATGGATTAATATTCACAACTACAGGGTCAATATCAACACACCCTGCAGGAGTTGTGCTTTGAATATAATACGTACCACTTGTAGCTATTGCATTTGGACTAGCTAACGGAGTAGTCGCTGTAACATTTTGCCAATATGAAAGCACTCCAGCACCAGTACTTCCAGCTGTTACAGCAGCAGCAGTAATGTCAACCGTATTTGGAGCACAAACAGCAACAGGGTTAGTAATTGCTAACACAGGTAATGGATTTATTAAAACAGTAACAGGCTCAATATCTGAACAGCCACCTGAAACTGCTTGAATATAATACGTTGCACTTGTTCCAACAGTAGTAGGATTAGATAAACTATTTGTTGCCGCTGGGTTTGTCCAATAGCTTAATGTTCCTCCACCAGTGCTTCCTGCAGTTATTGCAGGAAGTGTTATATCTACGGTATTAGGAGAACAAACACCCGCAGGGTTTGTAATCACTAAAACAGGTTGAGGATTTACTGTAACTGTAACATCATCGGTTGATTGGCAACCAGTAGCAGCAACAATAGTTGTTAATGTATAATTTGTAACAATAGCAGTTGTTCCAGTATTTGTAGTTGTAATAGAAGGATTTGAAACAGAAGCACTGCTTAAGCCAGTTGCTGGCGACCAAGAATAATTATTTCCTGCAACAGTAGCAGAACCTATGCTAGCAGGGGTTCCTGAACAAATAACCACATCAGCACCTGCATTTGACACGGGTGGTGCATTTACAACAACCGTAGCTGTTGTGGCGCTAGCACATGCACCTGTAACAGTATAGGTAACAGTATTATTGCCAATAATAGCAATTGAAGGGTCGAATGTTCCATTTGTTGCATTTGTAATTGCTGTTCCACTCCATGTTCCACCAGCAACACTTGCTGTTAAATTTATTGGTGCAGCATAATCACAAAACGGACCAGCAGGGGTGATTGTTGGAGCAACACCAGGGTTTACTGTTACATTTTGAGTAATAGTTGCATTACATGGTCCCATTGTTATAGTAAGTGTAACAGGATGAGATCCAGCTCCAGGAAATGTAAAACTAGGATTTTGAACATTGCTATCTTCTACTCCATCATTATTAAAGTCCCACGACCAAGCATCAATACTCCCCACAGGGGTTGATGTATCTGTAAATTGAGTTGCTGCTCCAGCACAGACTGTTGTATTTGTAAAAGCGGCCACAGGGTTTAATGGACTTGAGCCAACAGTAATTTGAAGGTTAACAATACATGCAGGACCAGAAACCATTGTAATTTGAACATTATATGTACCAGCCTGATTAACAACAGCAGTTTGTCCATTTGTTGGACCTACTATTCCAGTGGTACCTCCTGCAGTATTTGTCCAAGCATACGCAACCCCACCTGCAGGTGCAGTTAAAGTAATCGACCCACCACCACAAATGCTGGGCGAAGAAGAAACAACTTGCAATGGATCGCAATCGCCATCAATATAAGCATAACCAAAATGTCCTCCTTGAGAACAATCAGCAACAGTAAATTCTACAGTTACACATTGACCTATATATGAATTTAAAGGAATAAATACCGTTGTCCAGTTTCTGTACCATATTGAACTACTCGAGGATGTTTGTATAAAACCAGTCATAGGCGGCTTTGCCATTACTTCATAATCACCACATGCGACTACATTACCTCCAGCATCGCGCACTTTAACTTTGAAGTAAGGACGCTCAGGATCAGTATGACCAGTCTGAGGATCTTGTAAAACCACAGCATACTTATACGTAAAATTTGCATTAGCTGCAGAAACCGTAAAAGAAATACTTGCACGAGAAGCTCTTGCTCCTGTAACCGGCCCATCACCTAACATCATTGCATTGTTACCACCGCCAGGAGGAACAACTGGTAATATTGTACCACCTACAGTAGCATCAAAACCATCAGCAACTGCAGTTAAATCATGAGAAGAAGTAGCAAAACCTGCCACCAAATTACAAGGATCATAAGATGAACTAGCACATGCATCACCACTCCAATAATCCCAAAAACCGTTGCCAGATTCAAAACCCGGGTTAGTACAAGGCTGTCCACAGGCAAAAGGCGTTGGATTTCCTCCACCACCGGGTGCTCTCATTGTACGAGCCTCAACAAATGCATCTCGTGTTTTTTTAAAATCTTTATAAAAATCAATATACTTAGGTTGCAATGATGACAAATAAGCCGAAACTCCCTTAGCATCTATAATTTGCTTTTTACCTACTTTATAAATTAAATTTTCTTTGTCTTTTTTAAACTCGACATTAACATAATCTAAAAAATAGTTGCCATCTTCTTGATTACCATCTAAAGTAAAAATGATGTAGTTAAGAAAACTTTTTACATCAATTTTTTCAAGTAATAAATTAGTCTTGTTTGTATAATCAACCCAGTCGCTACCAGCAATATTAAGTGAATTATCTGCTTTTATGGGAATAAGAACTTTTTTCTCCCTATGTTTTTGATCATGGTATGCATGTGAATCAATATTTACACTTTGTGCATTAACAACATTATTGATTGTTAAGAAAAACAGAAAAGTAAGTAATAGTACGCTTACTCCATAAATGTTAGTAGTTTTTTCTTTCATTTTTACATAAATTATTTTAATGTAGTATAACGAAGGTAATAAATGAACTCGTTTTATTTACCGCTCGTAAAAATTCAATTTTTAGATGAAATATTGTTTTTTTATTCGATCAAAATCAAAAAAAATAGCACCAATTACATATTGAGATACAATAAGTTACAAAAAGGTTGCATTTTAATAAAACAAATTGTGAATAAGAAGTAGCCTATACCCAATCAATGCCTTTTTTTAGGCAATTCAATGTATTATGCTCTTCTGAATTTTGTATCGGCAAGTGATTATATTCCCAACTTGCAGTTTGTGGTAAGCTCATTAATATGGACTCTATTCGTCCGTTTGTTTCTAATCCAAACTTTGTTCCTTTATCATATACCAGATTAAATTCAACATAGCGTCCTCTTCTCAAATACTGCCATTTTTTATTTTCTTCGGTATACTTTTTTTCTTTATTTTTATTCATCAACTCCACATAAGTAGGTGCAAATGTTTTACCTACTTCCTGAACAAAAGCAAAAATTTCTTGTTTAGATTTCTTGTTTAATCGATCAAAAAATATTCCACCAATACCTCTTGTTTCGTTTCGATGTGAAATAAAAAAATAATCATCTGCCCATTTTTTATATGCGGGGTAATAATCTACATCATGTTTATCACAAGTATTTTTTAATTGTGTATGAAAGTATTTAGCATCTTGTTTATTTACATAATGAGGAGTTAAATCAATGCCTCCACCAAACCACCAAACACCATTGCTCATTTCAAAGTACCTTACATTCATATGAATAATTGGCACCATTGGATTATTAGGATGAATCACAATAGAAACACCTGTAGCATAAAAAGTATGATTATCTAAATTGGTGGTAGTATGATCATTTTTCAGAAAAGAAGGAACTTCACCATGAACTGCAGAAAAATTCACACCTCCTTTTTCAATTACTTTTCCATTTTTTATAACTCGGGTTCTTCCTCCCCCCCCTTCTGCTCGTTGCCAATTATCTTCTATAAATTTACCTTCTCCATCCTCTTTCTCCAATGCTTTACAAATTTCATCTTGCAAAGCCTGAAACCATTCGGCAATCATTTCTTTTGTGAGCATCTTAATTTTTCGCCTTTACAATTTTAAAATCTTGATATTTTAAAATAAAAACATGTTTATTTTCAAATCCACTATCATTCGGATATTGACTAAAATTATAATTAGTTTCAATTCCTACAAACGAGCTATCTGGTAAATAACCTAAAAAGCCTGTTCCATACTTCTGTAATGCCGAAATAAAATAATAGCCTATATCAAAGCCTTGATATGAAAACAATTCTGGTTCTGTTTTATAACTATCACGGTATTGTGTTATAAACTTCTTTACTGTAACATCCTCATAATTGATAAATGTATTGGAAGGTGTATGTAATTGTAAATTATTTAAATATTCAAAATCTAAATTATCGTAACTCATCCATGCGTTCATACCCACTATAACTATTTTGTATTTTTCTCTTAAGCTATGAAGCTTACTAATAAAATCGGTTACAAAAGATTGATTATTGGAAGGAACAACAATTACATTTGTTTTTGTGGAGCTTAACACGCTTTGAACACTAGCAATAGAGGATGCCAACTTAACTGTATCTTTTCCAGTTTTTAGAAGAAGCGCATTGGCTGTTGTTTTAAATGAGTTATAAAAAGGAGCATCCTTTGCTAAGCCGCCATTCACAAGAACAATATTTTGTGTGTTAAATGAATCAACTACATAAATAGCCATTTGCTCGTGTTGCAAAGCAATAGATGGAGATACCTTACATACATAAGGATTTTCAAACAGTATTTTATTTAACTGAGTAAAAGGAGATACAATTGCAATTTGATGTTCTTTTGCAAACTTTGCTACAGGCACAAAATTGGTTCCGTACAATGGACCAATAAACAAGTCCATCTCTGCAAGTTCTTTGTTTTTTAATAAATTAGGCATTGCCAATGAATCTTTATCATCAACATCGTAAACAAATATTTTTGCTTTTAAATTCTGTTTTTTTAAAGAGTCAATAGCCAATAATAGTCCTTCGTAAAATTGCAATGCAATAGTTGTTTTGTTTGGCAATTGCATTTCACCTTTCATTAATTTATCAACATCTAAAGCATTTGCTTCATTTGCTTGAAATGGCAAAAAAAGTGCAATGTTATATTCTTCTTTTAGTTCGGTTGGATATGAATATTTTGAAGTAATATTTACACGATCTTCTGCTTCTGTAAGAGATGTTTTTATAGAGGAAGAAACATTTATTTTATTTTCATTCGTTACAGACGATGGTAATTCTGTTTTTGAATTATTTACAGTTGGAACTACTGTTTCTGCTTTAGGTTTATTAATGGGAATTTTTATCACCTGCCCTGACTTTAATCCATTTAAAAGTTCGGGATTCATTTTTTTTAATGCCTCGTCAGTCACACCATACTGTTTGGTGATAGAATAAATTGTTTGTCCTTTTTCTACAGTATGATTAATATAATTTGATGTATCTATTATAGCAGTAGTTGCCTCTTTTTTCTTTTTTTCATAAGGTATTCGAAGTATTTGTCCTGGCTTAATTCCATCAATTGCTTCTGGATTTTCAATCACCAAATCATTGAGTTCTATTTTGTAAAATTTTGCAATGGCAAATAGTGTTTGTCCTTTTTCTACAGTGTGTAAATAATACTTGACACCACCTATAATAGCAGAGCTTTTAGTACGATGTATATCAGTCGATTCTTTTTCTTGAGCAAAAGAGGTGCTTACACAAAGCAAAAAGCAAAGTGCAACAAAAAATGATTTATTTGTTTTATTGTTCAATTTTTACTTTATATTATTCCCATTCAATTGTTGCAGGTGGTTTTGAGCTAATATCATATACCACTCTATTTATTCCTTTTACTTTATTAATAATTTCATTAGAAACCATTCCTAAAAACTCGTATGGTAAATGACACCAATCTGCCGTCATTCCATCAGTACTTGTAACAGCTCTTAAGGCAACAGCATTTTCGTATGTACGTTCATCACCCATCACTCCTACCGATTGAACAGGTAAAAATATAGCACCTGCTTGCCATACATCTTTATATAATCCACTTGATTTTAAATTAT
>JAEUTT010000161.1 GCA_016787165.1 Bacteroidia bacterium
TTCTGGAATATGGTGTTCCGGGAATAGTCCATCGCGAAGATAGTTGCCTGGTGCAACTAAAAAAAGTAAAAATGAAAGTGCAAAAAAACAATACGCTATTATAACTTTATTGCGTACAAATTTATTGATCCACCAAAAAGAATTTTTATTTCTATAGCTTTTATATAAATAAATTGTATAACATAAACCTATAATAGCTGAATAAATTTCAGATGCTCCTCCTACATAAATAAAACACAAAGAAGCTAAAATGGTACTAATTACTATATTTTTATTCAGTAATAAAAAATAAATACCCCATATAAATGCGGTAATTGACCACAAATAGGAACTATAACCACAATACCAAAACCAAGATTCTCCAATTTCAAAACTCAAAAAAAACAAGCAAGAAGAAAACAATAGGCCAATTAAAAGAGCATAAATAAAACGAATGTGTATTTTCAAATACAAAAACACTTGATAAACAACTAAACTTGTTCCAAGTACTAAAAATAGTAATGAAAAAACTGGGAGTATTAAATAATAGTGTTGTTGTAAACCAAACAAATTGTAAAAAATGTTTATTGCCATAGTAGCAGCATATCTGCCACTCCAGTTCATGTATTGAAAATAAACTTGTTCAAACATTCCATGATTTTTGATATCTCCAATAAAGTAATAATCATCGGTAGCTAATCGGCTATAATACGACAACATTATAAACAAGAATATAAACAAAAGCCCTATTAATGAAAGTATTCCAAATAACTGTTTGTTCATATTGTTTGTTATCTCAATTTTATTGGTTGAAGATAAAAAAAATGGCGAAGAAAATATCTTCGCCATTTTTTTTGTACTTACATACTATTATCTCACTAATGTAAAGTTTCCTTTTGCAGAATATTCTTTTCCATCGTAACCTTTAGCAGTTACAAGAACATAATAGGTTCCTTCTGGTGCCATCACCCCGCTAGCTGTTCTTCCATCCCATCCACCATTAGGTGTATCCCATTCGTATTCTTTTTGTCCCCAACGGTTAAACACCTCGGCATGAAGTGTTTCAATACCTTTACCTTGAATACCGAAGATATCGTTTATACCGTCATCATTAGGAGAGAATACATTTGGAATAACAAATTCTGAATTAATAAACACATCTATTTCAACACAAGCTGTATCCGCACAACCTACTCCATTATCAGCTATTAAACAAGCTGTATAGTTACCTACTTGGTTGTATGTGTAAATTGGATCTTGAAGCAATGAACCGCCACCGTTTCCAAAGTTCCAGGTATAATTAACAGCACCTGTACTTAAATTTGTAAATTGAACCAACAATGCTACTTCACCAGAATCAGGTGTTGCAGTAAATGCTGCAGTTACACCAGATGTAGAAGTAACCGTGTACGGACCTGTTTGAACTGTACAACCATTATTATCGGTAATAGTTAAAGTATAATCACCAGGACCAACATTTGTTAAATCAATAGCACCACCAACGTTAGCACCTCCAGCATCTTGCCAGTTGAATGTAAATGGTGCTTGCCCCGAAGTAGTTGTAACACCAGTAACAGTACCTGTATTGTCACCACAATTAGCAGGGCTAGTTGTAGCTGATGTTGCATTAACAGTTGGTAAAGCATTAATAGTAACAGTTACTGGAGTAGATATACTTCCACAACCATTAATAGAATCAGTTACCCAGAATGTAGTAGTTGTTGTAATTGCAGGAGTAAATGTATTTCCACTTGCTACTAATGTAGTTAAAGTAGAATCACTGTACCAGTTAATATTTCCTCCTACCGCAGTAATTGTTGGAACTGTGCTTCCTACACATGAACTAGGATTTGTGTTTGAAACTGTAGGTGCAGTTGGTAGTGGAGTAATTGTAATAACTACATCATCACTTACAGAGTTACAAACTCCAGCAGGATCGTCAGTAGTAATTGTTAATGTTACAGTACCTGCGGTAATATCAGCAGCGCTTGGTGTGTATGTTGCATTTGCTAATGTAGCATTATCAAATGTACCAGTTCCACTTGTTGTCCAAGTAGATGATGAA
>JAEUTT010000261.1 GCA_016787165.1 Bacteroidia bacterium
AATCAATACTGTTTTTTCATTTCCTGTTAAAGGAGCAAATGATGAGGTTAGTGCATTTGTTTCACCCAACATAATTGACTGATAACTGCGTAACATATATACAGCACCCAGAATAACAGAAACTCCTGCAAAAGCTGCCATCCAAGAACTGTATTGATATACTCCATTCAACAATAAAAATTCACCTATGAAACCATTTGTTAAAGGCAGGGCTACACTTCCTAACAACACAATTAAAAACAATACAGCAAATTGAGGGTTTACATTTCTGATTCCACCTAATGCTTTTATTTCAAATGTGTTTGTACGTGTTTGAATTAAATCAACAATAAAAAACAAACCAACCACATTTACACCATGACTTAACATTTGAATCATGGAGCCTTGAACACCTTGCACATTGCCGGCTAAAATACCGGCAGCAATTAAACCAACGTGAGCAATAGAAGAATAAGCGATTAAGCGTTTGAAATCTTTTTGCACAATAGCAATGGTAGATGCATATAAAATACCAATTACCGCTAACGTAATTACTAAGTGAGCATAATGCTCAACACCTAATGGAGCCACCGGTAACAACCAACGAATAACACCATACGTTCCCATTTTTAACATAATACCCGATAACAACATTGTTCCTTGTGTAGGAGCAGTTGTGTATGTATCAGGCTGCCAAGTATGAAAAGGGAATACAGGCATTTTAATGGCAAATGCCATAAACATTGCCCAAAACACATACCCTTGATGCACTATATCTAAACTCCTACCTGCAGCATACAATTCAGAAATATCAAATGTTTTGTTGGGTGTAAATTGATACAAATAGATTAATCCTGCTAACATTAGCAATGAACCTGCTAATGTGTAAACAAAAAATTTGAACGTAATGCGTGCTCTATCCTCACCACCCCAAAGTAAGCAAATGAAGTAAATTGGAATCAATGCCAACTCCCAGAAAATATAGAATAAGAAACCATCTAACGATACAAATACACCAATTAATGCAAATTGCATGGCAAGAATCAATGAATAAAATGCAGATGGGTTTTTGTATTGTTTATTGAACGAAGTAAGGATAATGATTGGAACCAAGAAAGTAGTAAGCAAAACCAATAACAACGAAATACCATCCATTCCTACATGGAAGTTAATTCCCATTGACTTAATCCAAGTATAGTTTAATTCAAATTGAGTATCTGCATTTTTTTGAAACTGAAATACTGCAACCAGTGATATTGCAAATTCTATAATTGCAGCACCCAATGCAATTTTTTTCACTTGTTCACCTTTTACTAATAACAACATTAATGCTGCTACTAAAGGGAAAGCTATCAATAATAATGTAATCATATCCTTTTTATAAAATTCTAAATCTTAATTTTTAAAAACTTAAAACAACTGTGTAAATAATATTAATACAATGCTTATAACCATTACAAACACATAAAAACCAATGTTTCCTGTTTGTGCTTTGCGAATAACTCCACTTACTCCACTTACAATCGTTCCCATTCCGTTTACTATTCCATCTACAATTTGATTATCGACTACTTTATGTAAAGCTTCACCAATAAAATTAATTGGTTTCATAAATACAGCTTCATACAATTCATCCACTAAGTATTTTTTATACACCAATTTGTGCAATGGTTTTAGCTCTTCACCTTCATTTGCAGGTAAAGTTTTGTTTTGAACATATGTTTTGTATGCATAGTAAATTGCAAGTGCCATTACCGAAACAGCAACTGCCATTAAAATATATTCCGTACTATGCGATAAATGATGAACCAAACGATAAGAAGAATCAGCAAAAACAGGCTTTAGGTATTCATCTAAAAAATGGTGTCCGCCTAATACTTCAGGAATACCAATCAATCCACCTACAACAGATAATACAGCCAAAACAATCAATGGAATAGTCATTGATTTTGGCGATTCATGTAAATGATGTTCTTGCTCATGTGTTCCACGGAATGAACCCTTGAAAGTTAAAAAATACAAACGGAACATGTAGAAGGTTGTCATAGCTGCACCTAACACACCTAAGAACCAAAGTAATTTATTATGTTCCCAGGCATGTGCTAAAATTTCATCTTTAGAGAAGAAACCGGAGAAACCAGGAAAACCAACAATGGCTAATGTTCCTAATAAGAAAGTTAGATGAGTAATAGGAATGTATTTTTTCAATCCACCCATTTTACGAATGTCTTGTTCGCCACTCATAGCATGAATAACAGAACCTGCACCTAAGAATAATAATGCTTTAAAGAACGCATGTGTCATTACATGGAAAACAGCACCTGTGTATGCGCCAACACCTAATGCAAGGAACATATAACCTAATTGAGATACTGTTGAATAAGCCAATACCTTTTTAATATCGTTTTGAGCTAAACCAATAGTTGCTGCAAACAAAGCAGTACAAACACCAACAATTGCAACCACTTCCATTGCAAAAGGAGAAAGTGTGTATAAAATGTTTGAACGTGAAACCATGTAAATACCTGCTGTAACCATTGTAGCAGCATGAATCAATGCAGATACAGGAGTTGGACCTGCCATCGCATCGGGTAACCAAGTGTATAAAGGAAGCTGCGCACTTTTACCCATTGCACCAATAAATAATAATAATGCGATTGCAGTGATTACAGTATTGTCACCAATAAAATGTTTTGCTTGTTCGAATACATCACCATAAGAGATGCTGCCAAATGTTACAAATATTAAGATGATACCTAATAGGAAACCTAAGTCGCCAATACGGTTCATGATGAATGCTTTTTTAGCGGCATTGTTGTAGGCTGTGTTTTTAAACCAGAAGCCAATTAATAAATAAGAGCACAACCCAACACCTTCCCAGCCAACAAACATGATTAAGTAGTTAGAACCTAATACTAATAGCAACATGAAAAACACGAATAAATTTAAGTATGCGAAGAATCTCGAAAATCCTTCATCATCGTGCATATATCCGGTTGAATACAAATGAATCAAAAATCCGATACCGGTGATGATTAATAAAAATAAAGAAGATAAAGGATCTACTAAAAATGAAAATGGAATGGAGAGTTTGCCGGCTGTTATCCAACTGAACAAATCAATGGTAACAGACTTTTCTGTTTGTCCGCCTAATTCAAAAAATATTCCCAACGAAACAGCAAATGCTCCCAGCACAGCGCCACTTGCAATGGTTCCAACCAATCCTTTTGATAATTTTTTTCCAAAAAAACCAATAATCACAAAACCGATTAATGGAAGAAGAGGAACTAACCAAACTAATTTTATCATAACTTTTATAGTATTTAGATTTTAGTCTTTAGTCATTAGCTAAATACTAAGGACTAAGGACTTTGTACTTTTTATCCTTTTAACTTACTTAATATATTTATATCGGTTGACATGGTATTTCTGTAAACACTCATCAAAATAGCTAAACCAACAGCTACCTCAGCAGCAGCTACAGCCATAATAAAAAACACAAATACTTGTCCCGCACTATCCGACAAATAAGTTGAAAATGCCACCAACAGTAAATTAACCGCATTAAGCATTAACTCAACCGACATAAAAATGATGATTGCATTTCGTCTAAAAAGCACACCTAATACACCTATCGTGAATAATACTGCGCTTAATAAAATGTACCAATTAATTGGAATTATTTGTATTGCTGACATATTTAACCTCTCTCTAACTCTCTCCACAGGAGAGAGAACTGTTTAACTTTTATTTTTAAAATTTTATTATCAAAATCATTTTTTTCTCCTCCCAGCCCCCTCTCTTTTGGAGAGGGGATGAAGGGGTGAGGTGTTATTTAATACTTTTCTTTCCTAATAATACTGCACCAACCATTGCTCCTAATAATAACAATGAAGCAACTTCAAATGGTAATAAAAATTCAGCAAACAATGTTTTTCCTAAATTTTCAATTAAACCAACATTTGGATTAAAGGCATTTGTCGCTGCAGCCATTTCTGCATTTTTTAAAGAGCCAACCAATACAACAAGCATTAATCCGGCAGCTACTGCTGCAGATAATTTCAACCATATATTTTTATGTGGCTCGGTATCTTTATTCAAATTCAATAACATAATTACAAATAAGAACAACACCATAATTGCTCCGGCATATACAATAATATGAACCGCTGCAAGGAATTGTGCATTTAATAATACATAATGACCTGCAATAGCAAAAAACGTTAGTACCAAATAAAGTACACTGTGAATTGGATTTTTAGAAAGCACCACCATTAAGCCAAACATGATGGCTAAAAAGGATAGGAAATAAAATACGTATTGTGTAATCATAATTTTTTTTGTTTCACCTCTCCCCCTGCCCCCTCTCCACAGGAGAAGGGTGAAGAACTGAGGTTGTTTTTATTTTTTCTTTTTTCACCTGCTGCCCACTCTCCTGTGGAGAGGGGATAAAGGGGTGAGGTTTATTTTTTTATTCTCTTATCAAATGTTTGATTGTGTGCAAACTCTTGCTGTTTTTTAAATTCTTTTACTTCAGGTGTCTGACGTTTTGATAAATCAATCGGATTTTCTTTTGATTCAACTAAAATATCTTTTCCATACACAAAATTTTTGCGTTTTCCATACACATCCACTTGTCTGTCGGTAAGGAAAATCGCTTCTTTCGGACAAGCTTCTTCACAATCGCCACAAAAGATGCAACGCAACATATTGATTTCATATTTTGCTGCGTATTTTTCTTCGCGGTAAAGATTTTCTTCGCCCGGTTTACGCTCTGCGGCAGTCATGGTAATTGCTTCTGCCGGACAAGCAACAGCACACAATCCACATGCAGTACAACGCTCTGCTCCTTTTTCATCACGTTTTAAAACATGTTGTCCACGAAAAACGCCACTGTATTCACGTTTTTGTTCCGGATATTTAATGGTTGGTTTACGTCTAAAAAAATGGCTCAGAGTAATCATCATCCCACCAAATATTGCAGGAAGATACATTCTCTCCATGAATGTCATTTCTTTTTTAGAAACTACTTTTGATCTATTGGTTAATGCTTGCATTTATATTTCAGTTTACAGTTGGCAAAATTACAGTTGGCAATTTATGCACTTTGTTTGTTATTTCAGTTTACAGTTGGCAAAATTACAGTTAGCAATTTATGCACTTTGTTTGTTATTTCTTTCCTGAATATTTTTCAGGATTTTCAATCATATGATTAATCATCCTTCCTATTTCTTCTGATCTTTTTACAAAATCATCATAAACTTCTTTATTCATGTATTCACAAGCCAAGGCAAAATCTAACCAAACTTGTGTTTCACTATTCTCCATATCAGCATCCGAACATTTGCTTATAAAATGTGCAGGATAAAGTCTTTTTCTATAACCCTCTCCAACATTCGAACAAACCGATCTACTGGATCTTCTGATTTGGCTTATTAAATCAAACTTTTCTTCAGAGGGAAATTTTTTTGTTTCTTTAAAAATCAACATTGATAACTCAAATGCTTTTTTATAAACTCCCAAATCCCTGAAACTTCCCATATATGCTAATGAACTACTTTGTATTTTTTCTTTGCCAACTGCTAACTTTTATTTTGCCAACTATTTAGAAAAAAACATCATTATTTCTTCTCTCATACTTACTGCGCCAGTAATAACAATATTTAAAATTGATAATGGAATTAAAACCTTCCAACCTAAATTCATTAACTGATCATAACGGAAACGTGGTAATGTCCAACGAACCCACATGAATAAGAAAATGAAGAAAGATATTTTTACAAATAAAAATACTACCCCTAAAACTGCTAACATGTTTGGATCATGTATCCAACGACCAATGAATGGCATGTTGTATCCACCAAAATAGAAGGTAGAAATTACTGCTGAAGAAATAAACATATTGATGTATTCAGCAAATAAGAAGAATCCTAATTTCATAGAACTGTACTCGGTGTGGTAACCACCAACTAACTCAGTTTCACACTCAGGTAAATCGAAAGGAGCACGGTTTGTTTCAGCAAATGCACAGATGATAAATATTAAACAACCCAATGGTTGAACCAATACATTCCAATGCCAACCGTGTTGCTGCGCTGCAATTTCTTTCATACTTAGTGTCCCTGTTACCATTATTAAAGCAATAATAGATAACCCCATTGCAACTTCGTAACTAATCATTTGAGAAGAAGCACGAATACCGCCTAACAATGAATATTTATTGTTGGATGCCCAGCCACCAATCATGATACCATACACACCCATTGAAACCACACTGAATAAATACAATACACCAATGTTTAAGTCGGTGATTTGCAATGAGAACTCTTGACCACCAATAAATAATGATGTACCCCAAGGAATAACAACACCTGTTAAACAAGCGGTTAACATTGCTAATGAAGGACCAAGGATGAATAACCATTTATTTGAAAGAGATGGGATCATTTCTTCTTTCATAAACATTTTTACCGCATCGGCTAATGGTTGTAAAATACCAAAAGGGCCTGCTCTATCCGGACCAATACGATCCTGAAGGAATGCTGCAATTTTACGTTCAGCATAAGTGCTGTAAGTAGCAACTAACAATGTGATTGCAAAAACTGCAAGTACAAGTATTGCTTTATAAATGATGTAAGTTGAAAATACCATAATTTTTTATTTTTCTCTACCTTTTCCCTCTCCTGTGGAGAGGGCTAGGGAGAGGTTATCTTATTTTTTAGTAGATAATGCTTTTTGTTGTTTGCCAATATCTAACTTTAAACTTGCTAAACTTTCATAATGATTTGCTGAAATCACCGAATGACGGTCGATGTGGCGTGGACCTTCAATTGTCCAATCTTTCACATCTTTTTTCTCAAATCTACATTCATTGCAAATAAATTCTTCTACTTCGCCCCACTGATCTTTACGTCCTGTAACACGTAATATATCATTTCCTTTTAGCCATAATGCTACTTTACCGGAGCACTTAGTACAGTTACGGTGTGCATCCACAGGTTTTGTAAACCATACACGGCTTTTAAAGCGGAAGGTTCTATCGGTTAACGCGCCTACCGGGCAAACATCAATGATGTTACCGGAAAAATCATTGTCAATTGCTTTTTGAATGTAGGTGCTGATTTCCGAAGCATCACCACGATTCAACATCCCATGAACACGATAATCTGTAATTTGGTCAGCAACTTTTACACAACGGAAACACATGATACAACGCGTCATGTGCATTTTGATGTATGGACCAATATCTATTTGGTTAAATGTTCTGCGAGGAAAATCGTAACGCGTTTTTGAAAGGCCATGTTCGTAACCTAAATCTTGTAAGTGGCATTCACCGGCTTGGTCACAGATAGGGCAATCCAATGGATGGTTGATTAATAAAAATTCTACCACACCTTTTCTTGCTTCTATTACTTCCGGAGAAGTAATGTTAACTCCCTCCATTCCATCCATTACTTTTGTACGACATGATGCAACAGGCTTAGGCATTGGGCGAGGATCTTTTTCAGAACCTTTTGTAACTTTTACAATGCATGTACGACAGTATCCGCCACTTGTTTTAAGTTTTGAATAATAACACATGGTAGGAGGGGCAACTTTTGCATCCACCATTTTGTCTTTGTCCACAAGCATACGAGCGGCTTGCAGAATAGTTGTTCCATCCGGAACTTCTATTGTATGACCATCTATTGTAACCTTTGCCATATTTATATCTATCGAATTATACTACGCACCAGCTAACTGATTCACACTATAATAATGTTTAACATCTTTTATTTTACTTGGATTGTTAATGTATTCTTCAAACTCAGCACGGAAGTGACGAATAGCACTTGCAACAGGCCATGCAGCAGCATCACCTAATGGACAAATTGTATTTCCTTCAATTTTGCGTTGAATATCCCATAACAAATCAATATCACTTGGTTTACCATGTCCTTCCACAATGCGGTGAAGAATTTTTTCCATCCAACCGGTACCTTCGCGGCAAGGAGAACATTGTCCACAACTTTCGTGATGATAAAAACGCGCCAATGTGTATAGATTTTTTACAATGCTTGTTGTTTCATCATACACCATAAATCCACCGGAACCTAACATAGTTCCTGTAGCAAATCCACCTTCACTTAATGATTCATAAGTCATTAAGCGAGGTTCGCCTTTATCGTTTTTTAAAATTAATTCGGCAGGTAAAATAGGCACGGAAGAACCTCCGGCAATTACTGCTTTTAGTTTTCTACCATTGATAATACCACCACAATATTCATCCGAATAAATAAATTCTTCAACCGGTAATCCTAACTCAATTTCGTAAACACCCGGTTTATTGATATGTCCGGATGCTGAAATTAATTTTGTTCCTGTACTTCTACCCACACCAATTTTTGCATACTCATCGCCACCCATCATTACAATCGGACAAACTGCTGCAATTGTTTCCACATTATTTACAACTGTGGGACAACCATACAAACCAGCGATAGCAGGGAATGGAGGTTTGATACGTGGATTACCACGTTTTCCTTCTAATGATTCTAACAAGGCTGTTTCTTCACCACAGATATAAGCACCGCCACCAACTTGAACGTAACAATCGTGAGAGAAATCTGTTCCTAAAATATTTTTTCCTAATAATCCTGCAGCGTAAGCTTCTTCAATTGCTTTCTCTAAAATACGAGCAACATAAAAATACTCCCCACGGATATAGATGTAAGATGTTTTTGCACCCAATGCATAACTTGAAGTAATCATTCCTTCAATTAATGCATGAGGAATTTTTTCCATCAAGTAACGATCTTTGAAAGTTCCCGGCTCCGATTCATCGGCATTACAAACAAGGTAACGCTCCACACCCTCAGGTTTTGCTAAAAAGCTCCATTTCATTCCTGTAGGGAAACCTGCGCCACCACGACCTCTTAGTCCTGATTTTTTTACTTCTTCCACTACATCATTTGGAGTCATTGATTTTAATGCTTTCTCAACAGAAGCATATCCACCATGCTCACGATACACTTGAAGTGTATGGATGTTTGGAACTTTATCGTTATGAATTAATAATTTCTTACCCATTCTTATAATGTGTTTTTATAATCTAAATCAGTATAACTTCTTTGTTTGTTAGCAGCACGGTATTCTTCGATAAGTGCATCTACTTTTTCCATGGTTAAATTTTCGTGGTAAGATGCTCCACATTGCAACATTGGTGCTGTTCCACAGCTTCCTAAACACTCAACTGTTTTCAAGGTAAACATTCCATCTTTTGTAGTTTCACCTTCTTTAATGTTTAATCGTTTTTCGATATGTTTTACTACATCTTCAGCTCCACGTGTCCAGCACGATGAAGTACGACACACTTCCAACAAACATTTGCCAACAGGTTTTAAATTGAACATCGAATAAAACGATGCTACTTCATACACTTCAATTGGTTTGATGTTTAAAATAGAAGCCACATAATCCATTGTTTCGGGGCTTAACCAGCCACCAAACTCTGCTTGTGCAATATGCAAAATAGGCAACAATGCCGACTTGTGTTTGCCCTGCGGATAACGTGCAATAATTTTATTTACCGTTGCAAGCGCTTCTTCGTTAAATTTTATTTCCATATCACCTCTCTCTAACTCTCTCCAAAGGAGAGAGAACTGTTAATGTTTCTAATTTTCATTTCTTCAATAAAGAAGATTTATTTTGTCTCTCACCTAACTCCCCCTCCCTAATGGAGAGGGTATAAAGGGGAGAGGTGTTTTTTACGCATCCAACTCTCCTGCAATTACATTCATACTGCTCATTGTTAAAATAGCATCGGATAAAAATGTTCCTTTAATCATTTCGGTATATGCTTGGTAATAAATAAAGCATGGTCTACGAATATGCATACGGTAAGGAGCACGTCCACCATCACTAATTAAATAATAACCTAATTCGCCATTGCCACCTTCAACACAATGATATACTTCGCCTACAGGAACATCTGTTTCTCCCATCACAATTTTAAAGTGATAAATTAATGCTTCCATGTTATTATATACTTCTTCTTTAGGAGGCAAAAAGAATTCAGGAACATCCGCATGATAAACGCCTGCCGGCTCTTTTTTTACTTTTTCGATGGCTTGTTTGATGATACTTACACTTTGCCACATTTCTTCCTGACGAACCATAAAACGATCGTAGGTATCGCCTTGTGTTCCCAAAGGAATAGTAAATTCAAACTCTTCATACGAACAATAAGGATTCATTACACGCACATCATAATCAACACCTGCAGCACGTAAATTCGGACCGGTAAATCCGTATTCTAAAGCTCTTTCTGCTGATATAGGACCACAATTGATGGTACGATCCATAAATATTCGATTACGCATTAAAAGATTTTCAAACTCTTTTAACTTCCCTGGAAATTCATTTAAAAATTTATCAATTAATGCCCAAGCTTTAGGAGAAAAATCTCTTTCTAATCCCCCAATACGACCAATATTAGTGGTTAAACGAGCACCACACAATTCTTCAAAAATATCGTAAATGCTTTCTCTTTGCTGGAAAATGTATAAGAAACCAGTCATTGCTCCTGTATCTACACCAATAACACTATTACAAATAATATGATCGGCAATACGCGACAATTCCATAATAATTACACGCAGATATTGAACGCGTTTAGGAATTTCTATATTCAACAGTTTTTCTACTGTCATGTGCCATCCCATATTGTTAATTGGAGAAGAGCAGTAGTTTAATCGATCGGTTAAAATAGTGGTTTGGTAATACGGTTTACGTTCTGCTAATTTTTCAAAAGCACGGTGAATGTATCCAACAGTTGATTCTCCCTCAATTATTATTTCGCCATCCATTTTTAACACATTTTGGAAAATTCCATGCGTTGCAGGATGTGTAGGTCCAAGATTAAGAGTGGTGTACTCTTTCTCGATAATATCCGTATTCTTATTTGTTTCTTTAGCCATTCTTTAATTGAATTCAAAAGTTATGAGTCAAAATTCAAAAGGGTGAAGACGTTGTTCTTCTTTTGATTTTAGACTTCCTTGTCTTTAAATTTATCGTCCAAACATTTTATCATCTTTATCTTCACGTGTTCCATCCTCAACCGGATATTCTTTACGCATCGGATGATAAGTCATTTCATCCATATTTAAAATGCGCTTTAAATTCGGATGACCTTTAAAAATAATTCCAAAAAAATCGTACTCCTGACGCTCCATCCAATTTGCTGTTGCATATAAATCAGTAACAGTAGGAATAGTAGGATCAGAAATAGGGAAAAATGTTTTTAATCGGATACGGTAATTTTTGGGCATATTGTGCAATTGGTACATTACGCCCAACTCTTGCCCTTTATTATCGGGGTAATGAAGTCCGCACATGGTTGTTAAAAAACCAAATGCTAATTCATCATCTTCTTTTAAAAATTGGATAACATCGTGTACGATGTCTCTACGAATGGAAAACACAGGGAAATCATAGTGCATTTCGGCAGATAGAATCCCATCACCAAATTTGGCTTTTAATTTTTCGTTTACGTTATTTAGTAATTCCATTTTTTTCGTTTTGTCATTTCGACTGCAAGGAGAAATCTCCCTATTTCGA
>JAEUTT010000180.1 GCA_016787165.1 Bacteroidia bacterium
AATTACCAACCTTTCCGAAAATGATTTAAGTGGTAACGCCCAGTTGTATTTATATGATGCAACAAGTATGAAAGACATAACTACTTCTATTACAAAAGATGGTCAGCGTGCATTTATAACTAAAAAAGGGCAAAGTACTTCTGTTTTATGGAACATTTCTATTCCGGAAGGCTTTGGTGCAATTACATATAAAGTAGTAGCTAAAGCGGGCAACTTCAGTGACGGTGAAGAAATGGCATTGCCTGTTTTAACTAACAGAATGTTAGTAACCGAAACATTACCATTGCCAATTCGTGGTAATCAAAGCAAAACATTTAGTTTCGAAAAACTGAAAACACAAAGTAACGGCTCTACTACTTTGCGCAGTCATAAATTAACATTGGAATTCACATCCAATCCGGCATGGTATGCAATACAATCGCTTCCATACTTAATGGAATATCCTTATGAATGTGCGGAACAAACATTTTCACGTTTTTATGCAAACAGTATTGCGTCCCACATTGCTAATTCTACTCCAAAAATAAAAGCGGTATTTGAATCCTGGAAAACACAAAGCCCCGATGCCCTTTTATCCAATCTGGAAAAAAATCAAGAACTAAAATCCTTGATGCTGGAAGAAACACCTTGGGTTCTGGATGCAAAAAATGAAACGGAACGCAAAAAACGTGTTGCTCTTTTATTTGATTTAAACAAAATGGGTAACGAATTAGGGCGAGCATTAAAAAAATTAGAAAAAATGCAAACACCTAATGGTGGATTCCCTTGGTTTGAAGGCATGCGAGACGACAGATACATTACCCAACACATTGTAACCGGAATGGGACATTTAGACCATTTAGGAGTTAAAAATGTGCGTGAAGATGCAAAAGTTTGGAAGATGGTAAAAGACGCAGTTCGTTATCTCGACAACAGAATTCGTGAAGATTATGAATGGATATTGAAATACGACAGCAAGAATATTGACAAAAACCATTTGAGCTATCAACAAATACAATATTTGTATGCGCGTAGTTATTTTAAAGACATCCCAGTGAATGCCAATAACCAAAAAGCTTTCGACTATTACAAAGGCCAAGAGAAAAAATATTGGTTGGAAAATAGCCGATACATGCAAGGAATGATTGCATTGGCTTTGCACCGTTATGATGAAAAAGTAACACCAAAAGATATCATGAAATCGTTAAAAGAAAATGCATTGAACAGCGAAGAAATGGGAATGTATTGGAAAGAAAATTATGAAGGATTTTATTGGTATCAAGCACCTATTGAATCGCAAGCTTTGTTGATTGAAGCATTTGATGAAGTAGCAAATGATAAAAAAGCGGTAGATGATTTAAAAGTTTGGTTACTTAAATCAAAACAAACACAAGACTGGAAAACAACCAAAGCAACCACCGAAGCAGTGTATGCACTTTTATTAAGAGGAACCGATTGGTTGGCAACAGAAAGTAATGTGGAAATTACAGTTGGTGACATTAAAGTGGATCCTAAAAAATTAGATGGCGTAAAACAAGAAGCAGGTACAGGCTACTTTAAAACTTCATGGAGTGGTGGTGATATAAAACCATCGATGGGAACAATTACTGTAAATAAAAAAGATGAAGGTGTAAGTTGGGGAGCAATGTATTGGCAATATTTTGAGCAATTGGATAAAATTACTCCATCAAAAACGCCATTGGTGTTAAAAAAACAATTGTTCTTACAAAAAAATACAGATGCCGGTCCGGTGATAGAACCAATAACAGAAAAAACAAATTTAAAAGTGGGCGATAAAATAAAAGTGAGAATTGAATTGCGTGTAGATAGAGATATGGAATATGTTCAAATGAAAGATATGCGTGCATCCGGTTTTGAACCAACAAATGTTATTTCGCAATACAAATGGCAAGATGGCTTAGGTTATTATGAAAGTACACGTGATGCAGCTACCAATTTCTTTTTCGACCGATTACCAAAAGGAACGTATGTGTTTGAGTATCCATTGGTGGTTACGCATAATGGTAATTTTTCAAACGGCATTACTTCCATACAATGTATGTATGCTCCTGAATTTTCGAGTAACTCTGAAGGTATCAGAGTGAAAGTAGGGAAATAAATTTATTTAAAATTGTATAACCACATAGGAACAGATAGTTCTATGTGGTTATTTTTTATTACCCCTTGACTAAGGGGGTTAGAATTTTAACAAATAAAGAATTTATTTTTTTAGCTTTGCTTTATGTCGAACATTGCCAACACACCTTTACCTCCTTATTATGCAGTAATATTTACTTCTATTAAAGAGCCAAACGATACCGGCTATTTTGATATGGCCTTAAGAATGCTTGAACTGGCAAATGGACAAGAAGGATTTTTAGGAATGGAATCGGCACGTAATGATGTGGGGATTACGGTATCCTATTGGAGCAACTTGGAGAGTATAAAAAAATGGAAAATGAATAGCGAACATTTAATTGCTCAGGAAAAAGGGAAATCACAATGGTATAAAAAATACAAAACAAGAATTTGTTTGGTTGAACGTGATTATGAATTCAATAAATAATGCTTTTGTGTATTTAGAAATTGGAATTCATCCTCTCTTTGCCCTAAAAGAGTTATTTAGAGATTGTGTTCGGGAATTTCTTTACTCCTATATACATATAATATAAACTTATCATAAGTAAGCAATGGGAGATATCATTTTGATTAAAATAAGCATGTAACGATAGCTTAGCCCCGTGAATAAATGCCGTAAAAAAAGAAATTAAAATTCCTCCCGAAATAAATTTATATCCAACATTATCATCTTTGTGTAGATAGTAGACAATCATTATGGGAATTAAACCAATCGCATTGTCTATTACTACCACTATAAAGTTATGAAATATAAAAACAGAACTAACAAATAGTATCAATTGCAAATAATAGCTTATTCGCCATAAGTGGGAATGGGGTTTTGTTACGAGTACGGAATAATAAGTTCCTTGCTGTGCAAAAAAAACAGAGATCATATTGAGTACCTGCATCGATAGCCAAAAAAAATTGTAAGTAGCACCTGTATGTTCTTTGAAAAAAGCATGAGAACAAGCTCCAATGAACGTTGCAAGGCTAAAAAAAGCAAAAAACAGTTTCCAATTATTGGTGGCAGAACTCTTATTTTTTATCTTTTTTATAAAAATTAAGCACAAAATAGAAATTAGTAAATCTGTAAAAACAGTGGTTGGTTCGTAGATTACAAAACCACCAATAGTGATACTTGTTTCAATCATACTGCAAACCTAAACAATTTAATAGTACTTTTGTTTCATGACAAAAATTTTTTATTTAAAACACCACATTTTTCACATCAAAGCAATTTTCACAGCTTTAAAGGATATTTTTGACAATGCTGAATATGCCGATAAGGCAATTGAAAAGGTTATGCGGGCAAACAAAAAATGGAATGTACGTGAGCGGAGTTTCGTTTCTGATGTTACGTATGATATTGTTCGTAATTGGCGATTACTGGTAGCTTCTTCTGGAGTAGATGAAAAATTGTCTGAAAAAAATCTTTGGATGATTTTCGGTACTTATTTAATATTTGATGGATATGACTTACCAGAGAGTACTTATTTTAAACCTTTGAATGAAAAAAAAGTAATTTCTCAGTTAGAAAAATTTTATAAAGTCAGAAAAATAAGAGAATCAATACCTGATTGGCTAGATGATATTGGAGAGAAAGAATTAGGAAAGCAATGGGATAAAGTGATAAAAGCGCTTAATCAAAAGCCAAGTATGGTTTTAAGAGCCAATACATTATTTACTACACCAAAAGAGCTTCAAAAAATATTAGAAGAGGAAGAAAAGATTACAGATACATCATTAATTACTTGGTCGCCTGATGCCGTTGAATTAAAATATCCAAGAAATGTTTTTAGAACGCAAGCATATCATAATGGTTTTTTTGAAGTTCAAGATGCAGCATCTCAAATGGTAAGCGAATATTTAAATGTTCAGCCAGGAATGCGTGTAATTGATGCATGCGCAGGTGCAGGAGGTAAAACATTGCACTTGGCAGCTTTAATGAAAAATAAAGGGCGAGTTATTGCCTTGGATGTTAAAGACAGAAAACTACAAGAATTAAAAAAACGATCTACACGAGCGAATGTTAAAATTGTAGAAACAAAAAAAATAGAATCAACTAAAACAGTAAAACGATTAAAAGATACTGCTGATAGATTATTACTTGATGTTCCTTGTTCTGGCTTAGGGGTATTAAGAAGGAATCCCGATAGTAAATGGAAGTTAAATGAAGAAGAAATAGAGCGTGTAAAAAAAGTACAACGTGAAATATTAAGCTCATTTTCTGACATGACTAAGGTAGGTGGAAAGATGGTATATGCAACATGTAGTATTTTGCCAAGTGAAGGAGAAGAACAAATAAAATGGTTCATAAATGAGTTTGGTGATAAATGGGAATTTATAGGTGAAAAACGATATTCTCCAGAAATTTATCATGCCGATGGTTTTTATATGGCATTATTAGAAAGAAAAAAATAGTATCCTTTCTTGTTATTTTTTATGATAAAATACAGGATAAAAATTTCAATCTGTTCTTTGTTTTAAATTTAAATTTTATTTTCAATAATTGCAATGTCATCTTGAAAGCATTGTCAATAAGCATGTTCAGAGGCATTAAAGAGAATAATAGTTTTTAAAAAACTAATTGAAATTATTTTTTTTAAATTTTAAATTATTTTTTTCAAATTATTTTGTGTGGATACAAAAAGAGGATATTAACAATATGAACAAATTAGTGTTAATAAAATAAATTGCAAATATTTTTTTTGTGTGAATAATTTTTCTTACTTCGTATCAAATAATTTAATAACCAAAAAAACCATGGCAAAAAAAGCAACAAAAAAAGCAGCTAAAAAAGCAGCTCCAAAAAAAGCAGCTAAAAAAGCAACAAAAAAAGCAGCTAAAAAAGCAGCT
>JAEUTT010000194.1 GCA_016787165.1 Bacteroidia bacterium
AACACTATAAATAAGTACCAGCCAGTTTAAACCCATTACCAAAGGAACACCAAGCATTTTTAAGCCTAATGAACTTCCATATTCATATTCCCCAAAAATAACACCCGTTTGTACCCCCGCTACTTCTAAAAAATAACCTGCTAAAAAAATAGTAATTGCAAAAAGCCAAAATTGTTTGTTAAAATCATGGTGATGATAAAAAACAATAACTGTACTTAATATTAAGTTAAAAGGGGTAAGGAGTATAAATAAATCTTTGTACGGGCTTAGCATTCCAATTACTCCGCATAAATGCGAATTAATGAGAATAGCATGTGTTAGGTATTTTTTGTTTTTTAAAAAAGCCATTAAAGATTGTTTTTTAAATTGCTTTTTTCTTTATCTGTAACATATTTTGAATCTATCAAAAATGCAGCAATCATTTGTTTTAATGTTTTATCCTTAATTGAATTATAATTGGCTAAAACATAAGCTTTGTCTTGTTCAATGTGTTTGTGATAGCCCAATACTTTAGGACAGCTAGTTTGAACTGTTAAACGTAAAAAACGTGCTTCAATGCTTGATGTATCTTTAGCAATGGATTCTTCCATTATTTTTTTTCCCTGGTTAAATAAGTTTATTTTTTCTTGCTTGTTTTTTGTGTACGAGGCCATTGAAGCCATAATAGCTCCTTTGTATGAGTTAGATAGTATATCGGTGCTGGTAGTATTTTTAATTTTTGCATATAATGCTGCACAAGAACTACTATCTAAACGAACATTGCCATACTCTTTTCGTATTAGCTCGATGTTACTATTTTGAGCCAACAAGCTAAATGAATAAATGCTAAATAGCAGAACAATTATTTTTTTTGAAACCATTTAAATTAAGTTAAAGCTGTGTTTTAAATAAGAACCAATAAACAAAGCATATTTTTTCGAATCAGGGATTCTGATACGTGTGCTAATTACTTTATCCGGACTTGTATTTTGTATTTTTTTAAACAAAGCAATGTAATAAATATAAGCTAAGTACACACCCAGTCGGGCTTTTTTAGGCAATTTTTTAATTCCTCTTAATCCAGCATCAAAATCTTGTTGTATATCTTGTTCAATAGCTTCTTTTGTGGAAGTATTGAAATTATTTACATCAAATCCTGGGAAATAGGAGCGACCAAGCGTATGTACATCTGCTTTTAAATCACGTAAAAAATTGATTTTTTGAAAAGCAGAACCTAGTTTCATGGCATCGTGTTTTAGCTCCAGATATTTTGTTTCATCACCCTCTACAAATATTTTTAAGCACATTAATCCTACCACTTCGGCTGAACCTAAAATGTATTTTTCATAGCCATCTTTACTGTAGTGAGTTTTGTCCAAATCCATTTGCATACTTTCTAAAAAAGTATCAATAAGTTCAATATCAATGTGGTATTTGTTTACCGTATCTTGAAAGCTATGTAAAATAGGATTTAAACTTATTTTATCAGTTATGGCATCATGTGTATCTTTAATAAAACGCTCTAATAATTCTTTTTTATTGTGTTGATGAAAAGTGTCTACTATTTCATCTGCAAAACGAACAAATCCATAAATAGCATGGATAGGAAGTATATAATCTTTGTGCAATAAACTTACACCCAACGAAAATGAAGTGCTGTAATTGTTTGTAACCAATTTACTACACTTGTAACACACATCTTTGTATAAGTCTTTCATCTACTACAAATATAATTTCTAATTTTTAAATTTTTTAATTATTTCTTTGGCTGCAATATGTCCCGAAATGATGGATGGAGGAACTCCAGGTCCTGGAACTGTTAGTTGACCAGCATAGTACAAATTTTGAACCTTTTTATTTTTTAAAGATGGCTTTAAAATAGCTGTTTGTTTTAAGGTGTTTGCCAAGCCATATGCATTTCCACCAAAGGAGTTGTAATCATTTTTAAAATCTTTAATAGCATAGCTATGCTTTACAATCACATGTTGCTTGATAGATTGCCCTGTTAAATGCTCCAATCGATCCATCATGATATTAAAATATTTTTCGCGAATTTCTTCCGTATCTTCAATATCTACTGCAATAGGTATTAATAATACTAAGTTTTCCGTCCCTTCAGGTGCTACACTTTTATCTGTTTTAGATGCACAAGTAGAGTAGAAAAGAGGGTTACTTGGCCATTGCGGACGATCATAAATTTCTTCGGCATGCAAATCAAAAG
>JAEUTT010000202.1 GCA_016787165.1 Bacteroidia bacterium
TGAGTATATTTTACAAAAAACAGCAGTTGATAAAGGAGCCACAGATTATGATATTTTTACAGGTTGGGGATTGTTAAATGCGGGTTCTGCGTTAAAAGCTATCGAAGAGCCTAAGTATCAAATAATTCATGTTGATAATACCCCTACATCAATTAATACAGTTTTTCATAGCACAGATACTGTATATATTAAATCACCTTATTCAAGTTCTTATAACATATATAACAATACAATTCCGATTATTGCTGAAGGATATTATAATGTGGATATATACAAAACAACAGCAACGGTAGACCATAGCTCCAATTTGTCGCACTTTTCAAACGATGCACAAGTTATAGATGCCTGGGTTAGAAATAGTGCTTCTGCAGGAAGTAAACTTCATAAAAAATATACGATAGGATTTGGCGGAGCGTTAGTTGACACAATTGATGTTACAGCAAACATAGCATTTGACACATCAGGTTTTGATGCTTCGACAGCAACACTTGTTGCCTACAATTATTATGTAAAAAACAGTGTAGACAGTTCCATTGTAGTAAATAAATGGTATCCCAAACAGTCGAGTCAGCTAAAATTTGCATACAGTGTGTATGTATACGATTCATTGGCAACTGTTGTTCCGTATTACCCTTGTGATACAAACATTGTGGGAATAAGTGAGATAAAACCATTAAATGAAAATTTACAACTAAATTTATACCCTAATCCATCCAGCGGAATTGTAACTATGGAGTTTTCATTGTCGTACAATGATAATGTATTTTTAAACGTTTATGATATAATGGGCAAAAAAATAAAAAGCTTGGCTCCATTGAATTTGCAAACCGGAGTTTACAAAGTGTATATAGATGTAGCGGATATAGCTCAAGGTACTTATATTGTTCAATTACAGACTAAACGTCAGAGTGCTCAAAAGAAATTAATTATTTTACATTAAAAACCAGCATTTGATAATTTTTTAGAGCCTACCAAATGATAATACTAATTTAAATTCAATGCCATGAAAAAGTACATTATATATTCTTTATTGCTGATTTATTCAGCAGGTTATGCTCAAAACTGGCTACACTACGATACAGGTAATTCAAATGCTCCGTATAATGGATTTGGTCGTATTGACACTGATACAACGGGTCATATTTGGTTTGGTAGAATAATGGGCTCGTCAGCGGGTAAAACCGTTTATTTTGATAGGGATACCACCTGGGTTACTTATGATAACTTAGCAGGAACAACTAGTTTTAGCCCGAACGTACTCAAAGTAGACCATCGGAATATAGTTTGGGTACTTGGAGTAGATAGAAAAATTTACTCTTTAAAAGAGGGGGTATGGACAAAATACGATCCTTCTTTGTATGGTATCAACGCAATTAGTTTTGTTTATGATATGGCAATAGATAAATATAATAATAAGTGGTTTGCCTCTCCTGCTGTGCTTGGTGGTGGTCTGGTCAAATACAACGATACCGCTTTTACTTTGTATGACACATCCAATTCCAATCTGCCTTTTCCTATTGTAAGTATGGTTAATTTTGACAAAAACAATGATATGTGGATTTTGGGAGAGGAAAATTCTTCTGGTGGTGCTAGTGCAAGGAAACTTGCTAAGTTTGATGGTGTAAACTGGCATGTATTTTCTGCTGCTATCTTGCCGGTAATTTATCCTAGAATGATGGTTTCTGATACGAACAGCCATATATGGATGAGCTTTTCCACCGCAGGAAATGGAATATTTAAATTTGACGGTACAGGCTGGACGAATATAAATACAAGCAATTCAAATATACCAACCAATAATGTATGGGGGATGAATGTAGATATGAATAATAATATTTGGATTTCCTACACACCAGGGCTTTCTAAATTTGATGGTGTTTCTTGGACTAATTATTCTACTAATGAAGGCTACCCATACTCTACTGGTGGTGGATATGTTAAGGTGGATAAATACAATAATGTATGGGCTTCTAGCAGTTCGGGGGTTGTAGTTTTTAATGAAAATGGTATTGTAGGTGTAGAAGAAAAATTATTTTCACAGAATTTCATTCTTTATCCCAATCCTGCATCATCAACCATTACGATAGAAAGCACAGCGTATAAAGTACAAAGTATTAGAATAGTGGATATTTTAGGGAGAGAGGTTTATTATTTACAAACAACAAATAATAAAACAGAAATAGATGTAAGCCATTTGCCAAGCGGTGTTTACTTTGTTAAAGCTCAAAATAAGGATAACGTTTTGAGTAAAAAATTTGTAAAGCAATAGTTTTCTTAATCCCTTACAAATTTTAAAATCCCCTGTAAGGGATTATTAGTTTTTTCGAAATTTTTAATTCTACCATAAGGTTAAGTTGTGATTATGAAAGAGGCTAAAGCATTTTACATAATAAAAAAGAGCGAAATACTATACTGAGCTTTTTTATTATCCCTTTAAGCCAACACTTGCTCCAACACATCAAGTGATTTTAAATCACCAAATGAATGCATGTGTAACTTATAGAATTGTACCAATGCATCTAACAATAATTTTCTCTCTAATTTAGAAACTGTTATTTCATGTATATGCTTATAGCTTGACTGAACAAACTTGCTTAACAAATCTCCTCTTTCCTTTTCCAAATAATATGGATGGATGGGAGGCACGGAAGTATATTTCCCTTCTTGTAAATCAAAAT
>JAEUTT010000224.1 GCA_016787165.1 Bacteroidia bacterium
CTAACATTTTTTCAGATGTAATTTTTGAAAAATAAAAGGAAATAAATCTAATAATTATTGAGGAGGATAGGGTAAATTTCGTCTATGGAGGTAATTCCTTTCTCAAAGAGCTCAAAAGCATTATCACGTAATGATTTAATGTTTCTTTGTTTTAATTGTTCTTCAATTGTAAATACATTGTTTTTAACAGCATCAGCAAGTTCATAATCTAATGGGATAACTTCATATATAGCTTTTCTTCCTTTATATCCTGTGTAATAGCAATGGTCACAGCCTTTAGGATCATAATAGTGTTTAATAGTAGAAGGAGCTTTGAATGTTTTAGGCAATATCTTTTCATTAAATTCTTTTTTCTCTTTGCATTCAGGACACAATACCCTTACTAAGCGTTGAGCTACTGTGGTGTTAATAGTGCTAGCAAGTAAAAATGACGGAACTCCCATATCCGTAAGTCTGGAAATTGTTCCCCATGCACTATTTGTATGGATGGTAGATAATACCAAATGTCCTGTTAATGCAGCACGTATAGCCATCTGAGCGGTTTCTCCATCCCTAATTTCCCCAAGCATTATTACATCCGGATCTTGTCGTAAAAAAGAACGCAATGCTCCGGCAAAAGTTAGCCCAATATCTTCCTTAAGTTGCACTTGATTGATACCTTCCAGAGTATATTCAATTGGATCTTCAATAGTAATAATATTGGTTTTTTCTTTATTTAATATTTTTAGAGTAGCATAAAGTGTAGTAGTTTTTCCGCTACCGGTAGGTCCGCTGATAAGTATTATTCCGTGTGGTTTTTTTATGCCTTCCAAGTAGTCGTCAAGCTCTTTTTCGGTAAACCCTAACTTTTCAATATCAATATTAGCAGCATCATTACTTAAAAGACGTAATACTATTTTTTCGCCATGCAATGTTGGTAACACAGAAACACGAATATCAAATTTGTGCCCATCTGTATTAAAAAAGATTCGTCCATCTTGAGGCAAACGTTTTTCAGAGATATCCAGGTTCGATTTGATTTTAATTTTGTTTATAAGAGAAGGGTATTCATTTTTACCAATGGAATATCTTTCAATAAGCAAGCCGTCAATTCTGATTCTAACTCTACATTTTTCTTCATATACTTCGATATGAATATCACTACTTCCAAGATTTTTTGCTTCATGAATGAGCATAGGCAAAAAGTTATCCGAGCTAACATTAGCAGAGCTTATTTGTTTTATGCTATTTTTTGAAGAAGTATTTCGATAATATTTTAAAAGCGTTTTTTGGATAACAGCCGATTCTTTTTTTTCGAGCAAAATAGTTTTGCCAAAAAGCATTTCAAGTTCATCTTGTAATTGAGGAGAATAGGATTCTTCATTTACAAATAATTCCATTTGTGAAGTTGTATTGGCTGTTTTAGGTACAATGTTGTAATGCCACGCCTGTTGGGCTGTGATAGAGTTTTGTAGCTCTGCAGAAAGTGTTATGTAGTCAAGTGTGTCCATTATAATAAAAAGTCGATTGCAGTGCTGCTGTATAAATTTAATGGACTAAAAAAATGATTATACAAAAGTATTATTGTCAGAAATAAAGATTGTAAGCCTGCCAAAGGGATTTCTTCAGAACTATCTTTTTTTAGAAAACGAAAAATCAGATAAACAATTAAACTAAAGCATAAACCTGAAATGAAAAAAAGTATAAAGTTGGTAGGCGAAAAAGCGATGGATAAGCATATCCAAAGCAAGATGTCGCCTAATCCCAGCTGTGTATTAATGATATTTGTAATTTTTTTATGTTTAATACTCATGTAAACTGATAATAATATTAGTTGAACTAAAACAAATCCTAAATTAAAAAATGTATGTTGTGCGAGTTCTTCAAATGTTAATGTTTGTAATGATTTAATGCCAAAAGTTAAAAATAAAGCCGGAAAAATAAACCAATGTACTGCTCTATATTTTAGATCTTGATAAACAATTGAAATCAAGCAGATGTAAATAAAAACATCAGTAATGATTTTCATTAGTCGGGGGTAACCTCTTTTAAGTTTTTATCATGATCAATTTCCCAAACATTAAATGTTCCATCACCATCAAAATCGGTTACTGCTGTTGCTATTGCTTTAAACGTATTATTACTTGCTTCCGTAATTTCAATTTGATAATTAGCATTTCCGCCTTGGGAGCTAAGTTTGGCATGCTCAAAACTAATGTCATTAAAATTGTTACTGTATTTTGAGTGTAGATAAAAATAACTTTTTTCTAGTGTATATATATGTTCTAATTGTAACTGTGCTTCGGTGCTTTTAGTTTTAGAAATAAGTGGCATTAGATTAGGCAGTGCCAATAAAACTAATATTCCAACAATTATCAGTACTACTAATAGTTCTGTTAAGGTAAATGCTTTAAGTTTTTTGTTTTTCATTCTTCTAACAAATTAGTTTTGTGCTCATATTAGCAAGCATAAATATATTTAAAAAATACTAATCAATTCTAACATTTAACAAAAAAAGAACAATAGAGTTGCAAGCATAAAGTGGATAATTTTTTGAAGTATTATGTTGTTAGGCTATGAGTAATAGTCTCATTCACAAATGCATAGTTTTGCCAAGATAGGGGATGTGAGAACCAAATCTATTAACGAGGGTTAATTTAGAATGTTCTTAATTTTTGACGAAGAAAAGCGTATTAAAAACAGCTATTGTAAGTTTTCAAAACAATAAAAGATGTATTTATTGTAAATTAATACTTACGGTACATCGTAGATGATTTTTCCGAAATTCGGAAATTGCATTAAATCTGAATAGGAAATTAGTTAGTTAGATAAAAGACTAATTTTTATATTCTATTAGGAAGTTGCCGGGAGGTATTCACCTTTACATACTTTTATTAAAATTATTTTTTGAGAAGTATAAATGTTTAGCGGGGGTGAATACCCCCGCTAAACACATTCTATTTTTTATTTAAACTTTTATTAATACCCACACAATATAAGCTTCGTAACTTCATACCAAAAAGTTCAGACTGCAAGTCTTCACGAACGTTCTAGCAGCAACTGTAAATTAGGAAAAAGCCTTATTGACATTTCTTTTCAACACGAGTGAAAGAATTAGACAGCAACCTGTTGAAAGAAGTACAATTATTCCATAAAAGAATACGGCATTTGTATAATCATCTTTGTCCTTAATGTATTGCTTCCTTTGTTCAAGGTCTTCAATCATAGTTTTTTTTAATTCATTTATATCTGTAGATTCTTTAACATAATTGATTTTGTTTTCAATCGTAAAGCCAGGTTTGAAACTGAGATTCCACAATGCTTTGTATACGATACTTGACGAAAAACCAATTGTTAGTAGGTTTAGAAAAATAACTATCAGAAGTAAAACATTAAATAATTTTTTCATAGGCTTAGTGCAACGTGTTGGTTAAATTATTACCATAATCTTTAATGTCCGTTTTAATGATTCTGGTGTATGGGTTATCTTGATAATCATTTAATAGTTTATCATTTAAAATACTCGGTTTTACAATCAAGTTACCTAGTATTGGTTGACCAAAGGTAAAGTTTAATGCCTTTCCAATATTGGTCGTACAATTATTGGTTATTACACCATATACCCCACCATTTCCTTTAGCAATAGCATCTCCTTGAACATTCAGCCATGCTGCTAATCTGCCCTTCTCACCATTCGTCACCTTAAGAAAAAACGTATTCGCCGTTGGATATTTCGAGTTGAATTCGGAATTCGTTTGAGTTTGCATAACTAATGGCGTTCCATTTTCAGCAATACCATAATTTCCATCCCCTCCTATATCTGTCGGATAAAAGCCATACATTTTACCATCAAACCCAACAGCACTGTGCCCCTTAAAATTCCCCATATCGGTTTTTAGTTTCACTATTGAAAAACCAGGATTAGCATTTTGGGAAAATGTTCTTTCTTGTCCGTTTATAGTTTTTTTGACATCACCTTTATCATTTTCCTCATAATACTTATCTGCTTCATTGTTTTCCTCATGTCCAACAATATTTTTGTCCTTATCTAAGTAATAATTATCCTCATTATTACCCGTTGGGTCAGTCATCATTATCGGATTATTAAAACAATAACGGTACGGTGTCCAATGAGGGGTCATGTCCGCTAAGGCATCTACTTGCCTAAAAATTCCTATATCACTATCATAGAATCTTGCCTCGAAATAATCCAACTCAGTTTCCTTATCTCTTTCCTTTCCAGTGAAAAGATATT
>JAEUTT010000239.1 GCA_016787165.1 Bacteroidia bacterium
AGTAGATGAAGCTTTTAGCAAATTAGACCCTGAGAAAAGCCAGTTCCTGATGGAATTTTGTGCTCAGCTAAATCTTCAAATATTAGTAGTTACTCCTCTGGATAAAATTAATATTGCTGAACCCTACATCAATGCTGTTCATTTTGTAGAAATAAAAAACAAGAAAAATTCTGTGTTGTATAACCTTACAATGGAGCAGTATTATGAAAAGAAAGAAAGCTTTAAACAATTAGCCGAAGTTAAAGAATGATTACTCTCAAAGAACTATTTCAAAAGTCAGATAAACAGTTTTTTAAAATTGTAAAAGCCATTCTGAATGGTGAAGTAGTATTTCCATTATCAATTTCAGCCAATAAAAGTATCTCCGGTACCAATTTTAGTGAGTTAAAAGCTGCCATTGTTCCATTATACCAACAATCAAAAGAAGTTAAAGGCAAAGGCTATTCCGTAGAATGGACACTGAAAACAATTGACGGTACAAAACAAAAACTGCCAGCTAAAATCTATTTTGAAACGTTAGGTGATTATCTTTTTTATACCAACAGGATAGCTGATTATTCTGCTATTGAAAAAGCGTTTCAATTACTGACAGAATCATTTCCGGGATTAACGCAATGGGCAAAAGATAATAGCCCTTTCTTGCTATATCAGGCTGCCAATATGCAGGATTTAATAAAAGTCTGTAGATATTTTTCTCAGAATAATCCACCGCATAATTTGTATCTAAGAGAACTCCCTATTGAAGTACACTCAAAATTTATTGAGGACAACACAGCAGCTTTGAAAAAGCTATTGGACAATATTCTACCGCAGGATTGGATAAACAAAACTGAAATAGATTTTTCAGGCCGCTACTTGGTAAAAAGGCCCAATGTATATGCACAAATAAGGCTATTAGATGATAGTTTAAAGCATATAATAGGGTTTGATGAATTGGCATTAACGATTGACGATTCTGCTTTGCTAAACTGGCAACCTGAAAAAGTATTTATTATTGAAAACAAGGCTTGCTTTCTGTCTTTTCCTAAAGTAAAAAATGCAGTGGCAATTTTTGGCGAGGGCTTTAAAAGCCGTGTAAGTAAACATATTCCCTGGCTAACCAATACACAACTTTATTGCTGGTTCGACCTCGATGCTGCAGGATTTGAAATGCTGAATATTATCCGCCAGTATTACCCTTCATCCATGAGTTTACTGATGGATGAAAAAACATATCATCAGTTTAGCCAGTTTTCGGTTACTTCCACATACAGAAAACTACAATTAGAAAAACTAAATGATGATGAATTAAACCTGTACAGTTTCTTGCAAACAAATAGTAAAAGATTAGAGCAGGAAAGAATAACGAACAGCTATATTTTGGAAAGACTTCGCTTAATAAGCCAGTAAACAGGAATTTATTGGTTGTCAATTTTTAACTTTAAAGCAAGTAAAATATTCTTAGCAATCCCTGTATTTGCTTCAGGCAAATCATACCAATTGCCGTCCTTCGTCTTATATAATTTGTAATTTACTCCAGCAGAATCTGTAATA
>JAEUTT010000262.1 GCA_016787165.1 Bacteroidia bacterium
TGAAGTGTCCCAATCGCAATATAAATCAGAAGATGGAAAAGTAATTAATGAATCGGATAAATCCTCCATATCATCTTCTTCAATCACATAAGGAACTGTATCTGTAGTAGTATTTTGAGCGGATGATGTTGCAATAAAATTATAATTGCCATAAGTGGCAAAGGCAATTTTAAAAAGGGTAATTAAGATGAATATTGAAAATTGTTTTTTCATCAAGGTTAAAAATGCAATTATAATTAAAGTACTTATCCATGTTATTTTTTAGGATGTGCAAATATGTGCATTTTTTTGAAAAAAGCAAACGTTAATTAATGTTAATACAACATTTAATATCCACGATGTTTTTAACTATTTTGATGAATAAAAAAAGAAATCCGCTAAATCAAGTGTTTAATTAGATGAATATTTTAATTAATCTTTTCTGGCAACTGATGCAAAACGGTCATCAGTTAAAGTTTTCAAAAACGCTAACAAATCTTCTTTCTCTTGTTGATTTAAATTTAATGGCGTAAGCATTAATGTGTCAATATTAATACTTCCTTTTACAAATTTTTGAGGTTCATTATAATAATCAATTACTTCAGTTAATGTTTTAAACATTCCATTGTGCATGTATGGACCTGTAACTGCAATATTTCTTAATCCCGGGGTTTTAAACTTACCAATATCTGCACTATTTTTTGTTACAGCATATCTACCAACATCATTTAATTCTTTGCCATTGTATAAACCTATATTTCTAAATAAATCAGTGGTAAAGTCAGGCCCAAAATGACAATCAAAACATTTTCCTTTTACATTAAATATTTTTTGTCCACGTTTTGCCGATTCACTTATTGCGCTTTCATCATCTTTCATAAATCTATCAAATGGTGTATTGCTTGTTTCCAAAGTACGTTCAAAGGTTGCCAATGCATCTGCTATATTTTCTTTTGTTGGCTTTTCATTGTACAATTTTTTAAAGTAAGACAAATAGTTTTTGTCGGCATTTAATTTTTTTACCGCTTCAGTTAAAGGCAAATTCATTTCTACTGGGTTTTCAATAGGTCCAACAGCTTGTTCTTCCAATGTTTCTGCCCTTCCATCATGAAAAAAGAAATTTCGTGCACTCATATTCATAGCAGTGGGTGTATTTCTACTGCCTAATTTGCCATCCACACCTTTACTCAATGCTACAGTATCTGAAAAAGCATACGCAGGAATATGGCAAGATGCACAACTCACTTGGTTTCCTTGTGAAAGTATTTTATCATTAAATAACATTGCACCCAACTCTTCTTTAGTTGCTGGCTCATGCTGAACAGTAGATTCAGTTGATTGGTTGTTACATGCATATATAAATGCAATTAAAGCAACTAGAATTAACAAAATAGATTTTTTCATTTTTATTTTTTCACAAAGATAAATAGCACTTTTGCTTATATTCACAAAACGCTTAATTTAAAATCATTACAAATAATGATAATCCCTATATTTGTATGAAATTAAAAAATGAATATATATTATGAAAACAGCAGAAATTATCACAGCAAAAGGAACTATGAAGGTTGAATTTTATGAAAAAGATGCACCTAATACGGTAAAAAACTTTTGCGATTTAGCAAGTAAAGGATTTTATGATGGATTAAACTTCCATAGAGTTATCCCTGGATTTGTTATTCAAGGCGGTTGTCCGAATGGAACAGGTGCAGGAGGTCCTGGTTATAAAATTAAATGTGAATTAACAGGCGACAACCAATTTCATGACAGAGGCGTTTTATCAATGGCTCATGCAGGAAGAGATACTGGTGGTTCTCAATTCTTTATTGTTTTAAGTAGAGCACAAACAGCACATTTAGATAGAAATCACACGTGTTTTGGGAAAATTATAGAAGGAATAGACATCATTGATCAAATACGTCAAGGAGATAAAATTGAAAAAATAATTATACACGAGAGCAAATAATATCCACTTAACGTGTTTTATTGCCACTCATGTAAAAATATAAACTATCGCATTTTTGTACCGTAATATTGCATAGAAATAAAATGAATACACATGAGTTAGGCGTGTATTGTTCTTTTTATTAAAGGGAATGGTAGTAGCAGCCATTCCCTTATTAATTCAACAACAAATGAAAAAACTATTAATATTAGCACTCTCTTTTTTTAGTTCAAGCAGCTTATGCCTTGCACAAAATAGTTATCAGTTTAACATCGACTTAACGCAATGTATAAATGATAAACTAAGCATTGAACTTATTTCTCCAAAAATAGAAACGGAATCAGTCATCTATCGCTTACCCAAAATAGTTCCTGGAACCTATGAAATTTACGACTTTGGTAGATTTGTATCTAATTTAAATGCCTTTGACAGCACCAATACAGCACTTACAGTAGAACAACTAGATAAAAACAGCTGGAAAATAAATAAGGCAACTACTTTATATAAGATTACCTATGAAATAGAAGACACATGGGATACTAAACAAAAAGAAGCTTTTGTATTTGAACCAGCAGGTAGTAATTTTGAAACAAATAAAAATTTTGTTTTAAATCCACATTGTATGATTGGCTTTTTCGACAACATGCTAAAACTACCATATAAAGTTAGTATTAAACATCCCATAGGATTTTATGGAGCTTGCAGCTTAACCGATATCAATTCAACTAACAATACAGATACTTTTTCGGCAGCCGATTACTATCAATTACAAGATGCTCCAATTATGTACAATGTGCCAGACACTACTTCATTATTAATTGGTGGAGCACAAATTTTAATTTCTGTTTATTCGCCCACAAAAGTTACCAACTCAAAATACATTGCAGAACAAATACATGAAACACTTATTGCACAACAAAAATATTTAGGAGGTACGCTTCCTATTAAAAAGTATGTTTATTTAATTTATTTAACCGATAAAACAAGTGGTTCTGGTTCAAGTGGTGCATTAGAACACTCTTACTCATCCATGTATTTTTTGCCCGAAATGGAGGCTAAATATTTGGCACAAACCATTAAAGATGTTTCGGCACATGAATTTTTTCACATCATCACTCCACTAACTATTCATTCCGAAGAGATTGGAGACTTTGATTATAGTAATCCTAAAATGTCGAAACACTTATGGCTATACGAAGGTGTTACTGAATATGCTGCTGGTTTAGTTCAAGTTAAATATGGCAACATGAGTGTGGATGAATATTTAGAATTAATTGATGGGAAAATAAGTGCCGCCAAATATTACAACGATACATTGCCTTTTACTACCATGAGCAAAAACTGTTTAGATATTTATGAAGATCAATATGCAAACGTATATCAAAAGGGCGCATTAATTGGTTTGTGTTTAGATATTCAGCTACGTATATTATCAAACGGAAAATATGGAGTGCAAGAGTTAATAACTGATTTATCAAAAAAGTATGGAAAAGATAAATCATTTAAAGATGATGAATTATTTGACGAAATAGTTAAACTTACTTACCCTGAAATTGCAGATTTTATTAAACGATACATTGATGGAACTGAGCCATTACCTCTAAAAGAATTGCTCGAAAAAGCAGGATTTGGATTTGGCAAAAAAAGCACTGAAAAAGATTTTTCGTTAGGAGGTATTTCGCTTGGCTTAAACTCAGAAACAAGCAACTTAGTGATTGTTAATACAGCCAAAATGGATGATTTTGGGAAAGCATTAGGTTATGAAGAGTTTGATGAGTTAATAAAATTTAATGGTAAAAAAATAAACATTGAAAATGCACAAGAAGTCTTAGGGAATTATTTATACAATGCTCAAGAAGGACAAACACTAAAAGTAACAGTCCTCAGAAGAGTAAATGAGAAAAATAAATCAAAAAAAATTCAATTGAAAACAAAAATATTCAAAGTGAGTGAACCAGATCGCTTTAAGTTATCACCTATAAAAGGACCAACACAAGAACAAAATTTAATACGAAGCGCTTGGCTAAATAAATAAACATGAACAAAAACAGTTTATATTGGATTTGTCAGATTGGTGGATGGTTGTTTTTTGTATTATTAAACAGCTTGTTTTTACAACTAAACAATGCTCTAAATAGTACAATAGCAATTAGCTATGCAACCATGTTTTTTTTAGGCATCTGTATTTCGCACGTTTACAAACTAATTATTGTAAAATCAAATTGGATTAAACTCAAAAT
>JAEUTT010000274.1 GCA_016787165.1 Bacteroidia bacterium
TGATTTTGTTTGGGCTCAAGCATTTGTTCTTATTAGTCTTTACTTTTTACTGAAACAAAAATATATATTAACCGGATTATTTTTAGGATTAGCTATTGGTTGTAGGATTACAAGTGGTGCCATGTTATTGCCTTTTATGATTATTGCTTGGCAACAAACAAATATAAAACAAAACCTACTAATACTTTTTAAGATTGGAATTCCAATGGCAATTATTGCGGTAGCTACATTTATTCCAATTATGTTACAATATGGGAAAGACTTTTTCATGTATTATGATCAATTTCCATATCCATCATTTCCTAAGTTTATTTATAAAATTAGTTTTGGCGTTTTTGGATTTGTAGGAATAGTAGCTATTACAGCAGCTAAATTTTGGATTTTTAAAAATAGAAAAGAAATTAAATATGGCGAATTGTTTGAAAGTGGAATTGATAAAAAAATAATTATTGCAAGTTATGTAGTAGTAATATTGTATTCTATTTCATATTTGCGTTTGCCTCAGAAGTCAGGATACATGATGCCTATTTTGCCTTTTACTATTATTTTGTTTGGTTATTTATTAAATTCAAAATCCTTTAGCCTTTTTGCTTTTGCACTTATTATTTCTCCTTTTGTATGTAGCATAAATTTAACGGATAAAATAAGAGGTGCAGAATATTCGCGTTTTGCAATTAAAAAAACTATTTCCGGACAAGAATTATTTTTTGATGTGTTCTCTGGGCCAATTTTCTCTGATTATTCAAAACGAAAACAAAAATTGAAATATACCGATTCTGTTATTGAAAAAGTGAGTGGCATAACAAAAAAAACAATTGTGATTGCTGGTTGGTGGTACAATGAAATTGAAGTAAAAATGCTAACTCAAACTAAAAATAAACTAGTGAAGTACGAAGCATACATTGATGAGAATAAACTAAAGGAATACCTTTCTCAGGGATATAAAATCACTTATTTACCCGAACAAAACTTGTACAATGATTTAATGTACAAAATGAATGTAACCAACCAAGTAGCAGAGCCATTTTAATTGCAATTATTTGTTGAATAAGTGCTCCCCCCATTGTTAGTAAAATTTATAAAAGAAGTAATTAACAATTGTATAACCTGTTTTTAATATTACTAAATTTACTTCCATAACAAAAAACAAACACATGCCTACTATACAACAAACTTATGAGATGAATGCCAGTCCGGAAGAAGTTTTTGAAGCGCTTGTAAATCCTGAAATTATTCAGCTTTGGAGTGAAGATGAAGCAAAGATGAGCGATCAAGTTGGAGCTAGTTTTATGCTTTGGGGTGGACAAATGTTTGGTATTAATTTAGAAGTAGTAAAAAACAAAAAATTAGTGCAAGAGTGGTCGTATGACCAATGGGATGCTCCATCAAAAGTAACCATGGTAATTAAGCCTAAAGGAAAAAAAGCCATCGTTGAACTATTGCATGAAGATGTACCTGAAAAATCATTAAAAAGTATTACCGAAGGCTGGAATGATTATTATCTTGGTGCAATGCAAGAAATGTTTGAAAAAGATAAAATGAAAAAATAAAAAATCGCCCTTTACAATAAGGGCGATTTTATTAATACATTTTTTGAATGAA
>JAEUTT010000334.1 GCA_016787165.1 Bacteroidia bacterium
TGATTTTACCGACAACTATTATGAATATGAAATTCCACTAAAAGTAACGCCACCAGGAAACTACAATGGAACCAATGGAGATGATCAATATACTGTTTGGCCTTATGTAAATGAAATGGTACTCGAATTTGGAAAACTACAAGCAGCTAAACAAAGAAGAAATAATGCAATTGCAGGTGGAACTGCTTCATTAACTAACGACTTTTCTGTTCCTGATGGATCAAGAATAATTACTGTAAAAGGAAATCCAAATCTTAGTGCACTCAAAACAATTATGATTGGTATCCGAAATCCGAAAAAAACAGGACCCAACCAAGATGATGATGGATTACCTAAATGCGGAACAGTATGGGTAAACGAGTTACGCTTAACCGACTTTGATGAAAAGGGAGGCTGGGCCGCAACCGCACGTGTAACAGCTAAACTTGCTGATTTAGGAACTCTTTCCTTAAGTGGAAATATGTACACCCCAGGATTTGGAACTTTAGAAAATAAAGTAAGTGAACGTAAACGCGAAACATTAAAACAATACAATATTTCATCAAACCTTGAATTAGGAAAATTTATTCCTGAAGATTTAAATATTCATGTCCCATTGTATGTTGATTATTCCGAATCATTTATTACACCACAATACAATCCACTTGACCCAGACATTTTGCTTGAACCTGCCTTAAAAGATCCTAATGTTGACAAACGAATAAGAGATTCGCTTAAACATGTAACACAAGATTACAGTAAACGACAAAGCATTAACCTTACCAATGTAAAAAAGGATAAAGGAAAAAATTCCAAAAAAAGTAATATCTACGACATTGAAAACTGGGCTGCATCTTATTCATACAATGAAATGTATCGAAGAAATGTAAACATTGAATACAATTCACAAATTAATCACAGAGGAGGATTAACATACAATTATGCGCCTCAACCTAAAAACATTAAACCTTTTGGAAAATCAAAATCAAAAATTATAACATCAAAATACATGACACTTATTAAGGATATTAATTTTTATCCTTATCCAAATAAGTTAGGATTTACAACAGATGTGCAACGCGAATACAATGCATCAAAGTCAAGAAACACAACTGGAGGCGATATTATTATTTTACCAACCTTTAATAAAAGGTTTAACATGACACGTAATTATGATTTGAAATACGATATCACAAGAGGATTAAAACTTGATTTTACAGCAAGTAATTTTGAGCGAATTATTGAACCCGATGGAGAAGTAACAAGTGCTACTAGAGATACACTTAAACGAGAATTTTTTGACCGCGTTAAAACAACACAGTATAACCAACAACTAAATGTAAATTACAATATCCCTATCAACAAAATTCCATTGTTAGATTTTACTACTGCTTCTGCTAGGTACTCTGGAACATACAGCTGGACTCGCTCTCCATTTATGAACACCATCAAACGTGATCCAAATGGGGAAATAATTAATGTGCCGGATACACTTGGAAACACCATTCAAAACTCCCGAAATATTCAACTTACAGGACAAGCAAATATGACCACCTTGTACAATAAGATTCCATATTTCAAAAAAATCAACCAAAAGAAGAATACAAATAATGCCAACAAAGGAAAGGTGGCATCTGCTATTCAAAATAGTAATAATAAAACACCTGTCGATTCTACTAAGAAAAAAGATAACCAATATGAAATATTGGAATATGTTGCTAGAATTATTATGAGCTTAAAAACAGTGAACGTTACATACTCCATCACCGAAGGAACTTTATTGCCCGGTTATGCCCGAAATACTCAAATGCTTGGGATGGATGAACACTTTGGAGGACCTACATTTGGTTTTGTATTTGGAAGTCAAAAAGATATACGACCACAAGCCATCGCTTCTACTAGAGATGATGATCCAAACAATGATTGGCTAGTGCAAACACAATCCATTAACAACCAATACACCCGTACGTATAGCAATAATTTAAACATTAGAGCTAACGTAGAACCGTTCCCTGATCTAAAAATTGAACTTACTGCTACACGTACAAAGTCGAAAAACAATACAGAGTTTTTTAGATGGAACCGAACCAATGGGCAATATGAATCGCAATCTCCTGTAGAATCAGGGAACTTTAGCATGTCGTTCTTAAGTTACAGAACATCTTTTGATAAAGACGGAACCAAAACTTTTTTAGCATTTATCAATGCGCGTAATACTATTTCTACACGACTAGGAGATGACAATCCTAATTCTACTTTAACAATTGGC
>JAEUTT010000375.1 GCA_016787165.1 Bacteroidia bacterium
CTAAACTTTCAAGTGGTGAATGGAAAGCAGCCTATTGCTTAACTGAGCCAAGTTCAGGCTCGGATGCTAATTCCGGAAAAACAAATGCAAAACTTTCTGCTGACGGAAAACATTATATCCTTAACGGACAAAAAATGTGGATTACCAATGGAGGGTTTGCTGATGTATATACCGTATTTGCAAAAATTGATGATGATGAAAACTTAAGTGCATTCATCGTTGAAAAATCGTTTGGTGGTATTACTCTAAATCCGGAAGAACATAAAATGGGTATCAAAGGAAGCTCTACCCGTCAAGTATTTTTTAACGACTGTAAAGTTCCCGTTGAAAATTTATTATCGGACAGACAAAATGGATTTAAGATTGCAGTGAATATTTTAAATCTTGGTCGTATTAAATTAGCAGGAGCAGCTATTGGTGGATCAAAAGAAACAATTACTAAATCTGTTCAATATGCAAATGAGCGCCAACAATTTGGAAGACCAATCTCAAAATATGGTGCTATCCGCTATAAATTAGCAGAACAAGCTATTCGTGTGTATGCGGGTGAAGCTGCTATTTATCGTGCCAGCCAAAATGTTGAAGATGCTACAAAAGCATTAATTGCAGGAGGAATGGACGAAGCAAAAGCAAAACTAAAAGGTGTTGAACAATTTGCTGTAGAAGCTGCCATTGTAAAGGTTCATGGCTCCGAAGTATTGGATTATGTGGTAGATGAAGGCGTACAAATATATGGTGGTATGGGATACAGTGCAGAAGCACCTATGGACAGAGCATACCGCGATGCGCGTATTAATCGAATCTTTGAAGGAACAAATGAAATCAACAGAATGCTTACAGTAGATATGATGCTAAAACGTGCCATGAAAGGTGAATTAGATTTGATGGGACCGGCACAAGCAGTAGCGGCAGAGTTAATGGCTGTCCCTGATTTTTCATCTGAAGAAGCCACATTATTTTCAAACGAAAAAAAATATGTAAAAGGATTTAAAAAATCGGTATTAATGGTAGCAGGCGCTGCTGTTCAAAAACTAATGATGCAATTAGGAAAAGAGCAAGAAATTTTAATGAATGTTGCAGACATGATTATTGAAACCTATGTATGCGAATCGGTTTTATTACGCGTTGAAAAGCTAGTTTCAATAAAAGGTGAAGCCGCTTGTAAAGAACAATTAGACATGATGCGTGTTTACATCAACGATGCTGCTGATAGAATTCATAAATCAGGGAAAGAAGCTATTAATAGCTTTGCAACTGGCGATGAGCAACGTGCTATGTTAATGGGAATGAAGCGTTTTACCAAAACAGAACCATTTAACTCAACAGAGGCTCGCAGAAATATCTCTGCGAAATTAATTGCCGAGAATAAATATTGTTTTTAACCTCTCTCTAAAACATCAAAAATGCAGAGCAACATTGCTCTGCATTTTTTTATTTGGATATATCCATTCAAATAATTTAATTTTGCTTGATGCCAGCAGAAACAATTTATTACAAATCACCTATAGGTTTGCTTGAAATATCAGCAGATAAAGATAGCATTACATCTCTGTATTTTGTTGATGAAAAAACACAGCCTATAAGCAAAAGCAATGAACTGCTAAAAGAATCGGTTATTCAACTAGAGGAATATTTTAATGGGATACGAAAAGAATTTGGTCTAAAATTAAATCCTCATGGCACCGATTTTCAAAAAAAAGTATGGAATGAATTAGAAAAAATTCCATTTGGAAAAACTTTTTCTTATTTAGATATTTCTATCAAACTTGGTGATGCAAATGCAACTCGCGCTGTAGGAAATGCAAATGGAAGCAATCCTATTTCTATCATTATTCCTTGTCATCGTGTAATAGGTGTAAATGGCAAACTTGTTGGATATGGCGGTGGTTTGTGGCGAAAAGAGTGGCTATTAAATCATGAGAAAAATATTACATTCGGCCAACAAACAGAGTTGTTTTAGCAATTCAACTCCAACCTCTCCTTCTACGAGCCTTTATTTTTAAATGTTTCAAGTGTTTTCAGGAATAGTAGTTATGAACACTACGTGTTCATTTATTTAACTGTTTTATTCAAACCTTTTGAAACAGCGCACGTAGAAAACCACAAAAATCAGTACTCGCTCTTACACTCACTAACAATAAATAGAAAATAATACATAATACAAAACAACATACACATGAAAAATATAAACTCATTAAAACTTACTAGCTATGAAAACAAAATTTTACCTCGGAACATTGTTGGTTTTAGCCATTCATGTAATGGTAAAAAGCCAAACACCTGCTAATTTAGCATTTGAACACAATGATAAATTTGTATTGGGTTACGCTTATTACACAGAACAAGAGAAAAGAGAATTTTCAACTGTTCAAGATCCTTCGGAATTAATAATAAAAGCAGAAGAACTAATTGAAAAATCAAACAGAATAAAAAAAGAAGCAGCCTACAAACCTTCACCTGAAAGAGAAAGACTACTGTCCTACTCTAAAGAAATTATGAAAGAAGCTGAAATAAGAAAAATTGCTGCTTCAGAATTACTCGCTTACTATAACCGTATTGAATTTAGCATGATGAAAAGTTCATTTATTAGCGCATTAGAAAATTACAATGAATTTGATAGCACCACCATAACTTCTAAAAAATTATTACTAAGTGCTGTTAGAAATTACAAATTTGCTAAGCAGATAAGAGAAGAAGCCTATGCACATGAACAACTTTCATCTATCATTGCAAGTTTACATATGGCTGAAGAAAAAGAAGTTCTTGCAATAGCTAATATTGTAAAAGCACATGAAATATTACGTTCGTCAAAACCAATCATTATTGCTCAAAGATAATATCAAATATAAGAGGCGATGACTGAATTAATCATCGCCTCTTATTTAAATTCATAAAGTCCTTGCTTATTAACAGTAATAGTTGGTAGTT
>JAEUTT010000406.1 GCA_016787165.1 Bacteroidia bacterium
TTAATTCAAATTTGTTAAAATTTTTCCCTTTTGAAACCACACAAGGGCAGCGTTCATTATTGCTTAAATGTGCCGAATTTATTGTAGGAGAGAATCAGTCACAAATTTTTGTTTTAAAAGGGTATGCGGGTACTGGTAAAACAACAATAGTAAGCTCAATTGTACAATCTTTACCTTCAATTAATTATAAAGCGGTGTTATTAGCTCCCACAGGTAGGGCGGCAAAGGTAATTTCGGGCTATACAAAAAAACAAGCATTTACAATTCATAAAAAAATTTATTATAAACGCCCTAATTTCGATGGTGGATTTGCTTTTCAGTTGCAAAAAAACTTACATGGGAATACTATTTTTATTGTGGATGAAGCTTCTATGATTTCGATTGGAGGAGGTTTAATGCAAGGAGGTAGTTTTGGAGGGAATGGCTTGTTAGATGATTTAATCGAATATGTGTTTAGTGGAGTTAATTGCAAGCTTTTATTGATAGGCGATACTGCACAGCTTCCTCCAATAGGTTTAGATATTAGTCCGGCATTAGATATTGAATATTTAACAGCATCGTATTCTTATAAAGTCGACTCTTTTGAACTGACAGAGGTAGTTCGTCAGTCAGAAAATTCAGGTGTTTTGTACAATGCAACAAGTGTTAGAAATCAGCTAAAGGAAGGTGCAAACAAACAACCTAAATTTTATTTGAATGATTTTAAAGATGTAATTCGGATTGATGGTTCGGAGTTAGAAGATGCGTTAAATGATGCGTACAATAAATTTGATACCGAAGAGACAATGGTTATTTGCAGGTCGAACAAGCGAGCCAATATTTTTAATCAGCAAATACGTGCGCGTATTCGTTGGCAAGAAGATGAACTATCTTCGGGTGATTATATGATGGTTGTAAAAAACAACTATTTCTGGCTACCAGATGAATCGGCAGCTGGTTTTATTGCCAATGGAGATATTATTCAAATTATGCGAGTAGGTAAAATGTATGAAATGCATGGATATAGATTTGCCGATGTTCGAATAAAATTAATTGATTATCCGAATGAGCCAGAGTTAGATGTTCGCATAATGTTAGATACAATTATGACAGAAGCTCCTGCTTTGACTAATGCAGAAAGCAAAAAACTATTTGATTCAGTGTTGGCAGATTATAGTGATGTTGCAGATAGGCGTATGCGAATGAAAAAAGTGAAAGAAGATCCATTTTTTAATGCGCTACAAGTAAAGTTTGCGTATGCCATTACTGGTCATAAATCGCAAGGAGGACAATGGGCTTGTGTTTTTGTAGAACAAGGTTATTTAACAGATGAAATGTTAAATGCCGAATATACAAGATGGTTGTACACAGCTATTTCCAGAGCAAAAGAAAAATTATATTTAGTTAATTTCAACAAAGAATTTTTTGTTGATTCTGATAAATAAATACTGATACAAATCATTTTTTAGACTACTGTCTTATTGCACTTTTGCCTCTTAATTATTAATGCATATTGCAAATGCAAACAAATAAAGTAGAATTAATGGCTCCAGCAGGCTCATTTGAGTCGCTTATGGCAGCAATCAAAGGTGGAGCAAATTCCGTTTATTTTGGTATTGAACAGTTGAACATGCGTGCTCGTTCGAGTAATAATTTTACAATTGATGATTTATCAAAAATAGCACAACTATGTAAGAAACATGGTTTAAAAAGCTATTTGACCTTAAATACCATTGTGTATGATCATGATATTAGTTTGATGAAAACAATTGTGGATGCTGCAAAAAATAATGGTATTGATGCTGTTATTGCGTCAGATCATGCAGTGTTTAATTATGCAAAAAAAACAGGAGTAAAAGTGCATATTTCCACACAATCAAATATTTCAAATATTGATAGTGTTGAGTTTTTTGCTGATTATGCTGATGTAATGGTAATGGCCCGTGAGTTGAGTTTAAAGCAAGTTGCAGCTATTACACGTGAAATAAAACGAAGAGGTATAAAAGGCCCATCAGGAGAATTGGTAAGAGTAGAAATTTTTGCACATGGAGCATTGTGTATGGCTGTTTCCGGAAAATGTTATTTGAGTTTACACTCAAATTTTGCTTCAGCAAACAGGGGAGCATGTATTCAAAATTGCAGAAAAAATTACATTGTAATTGATAAAGAAGATGGTGTAGAGTTGGAGATAGATAATGAATACATTATGTCGGCAAAAGATTTGTGTATCATTGATTTTTTAGATAAAGTAATTGATGCAGGAGTAACAGTATTAAAAATTGAAGGACGTGGACGTAGTGCTGATTATGTATATACCGTTATAAAATGTTATCGAGAAGCGATAGATGCTTATTATGATGGTACTTACGGAGCAGATAAATTTGAAGATTGGAAAAAGCGTTTGTCTACTGTGTTTAATCGTGGTTTTTGGGATGGTTATTATTTGGGAAGAACAATGGGAGAATGGAGTGATGAATACGGTTCTAAAGCAAGTAAGAAAAAAATATACATAGGTAAAGGCTTGAAGTATTATGAAAATGTTGGGATTGCAGAGTTTAAGATGGAGTCGCATGCTTTAAATGTGGGCGATGAAATTTTAGTAACGGGTCCTACAACCGGAATTATTCAAGCTTTTGTAGATGAACTAAGAGTGGAAGATAAAAATACAGATAAGGTTGAAAAAGGCCTATGTTTTACAATTAAGCTAAATGAAAAAATTCGCCCTTCGGATAAGCT
>JAEUTT010000408.1 GCA_016787165.1 Bacteroidia bacterium
GCTTTAGATAAAATAAAAAAAATACAAGGAGTAACTTATAACTATAATTTAAATGAGTATTCTTATTTGGCAAGTGGCGATACAAGGACCTATCTTGGTTTTATTGCGCAAGAAATTAAACAAGTGTTTCCTGAAGCGGTAGCTGAAAAAAACTTGCCTGTTTCAGGATCTAAAACATTAGACAAAAATTTTGATCCTAATAGTTGTAAATATGAAACGTTTACTGTCGTTGATTATACTGCTATTGTGCCTGTTTTGGTTGAAGCAATTAAAGAGCAACAAGCTATTATCGAAGTTCAAAAGCAAGAATTGGAGAGCTTAAAACAAATAACAAATGATTTGAATAATCGTATCGAAAAAATTGAAAAAAAATAATTAAATGAAAAAATATTTATTACTTTTTCTTCTTATACCACTAATCTCTTTCTCTCAAGGTCTCATTAACAATGGAGCGTATATTGTTATGACCAACACCTCTAATATTTATATTGATGGTGCAACAGGTAGTTATACGAACCAAAGTGGCGGATTAATTTCCAATGCAACAACTGGCGGAATTATAACGCTATTTGGTAATTGGACAAATAATGCTGCTAACGTTGCATTTAACAATGATGGAACAACGGTAAATTTTAGCGGTGCCAATCAAACGATTGGCGGAACCAATTCTACTACATTTTTTAATGTAAATTTGTTAGGCTCCGGTACCAAAACATTAAACGTAAATACACGTGTTGGAGGTATTGCTACCTTAACAGGAGTGCTTTCTGTTGGTGCACGTATTTTAGATTTGAATTCAAGAACATTAACTATTTCAAATCCTGCAGCAGGCGGAATTACTTATGGAGCCGGTTATATTTTAAGTGAAACAAATGCGGCTGCAAATCCAAGTATAGTTACTTGGAATATGGGAACAAATACAGGAGCTCACGTTTATCCTTTTGGTGTGGCTGGAATTCAAATTCCGTTTACATTTAATAAAACAACCGCAGGCGCATCTAATATATCCGTTTCTACAAGAGCTACAGCCGCAAATACTAATTTGCCTTGGGCTGGCGCAAGCAATGTTGCAGCGGTAAATAGTATGCAAGCACTTGGCCCTCCTTATTATGCTGATGCATCTATTCCTTCTGTTGTTGACCGTTGGTGGGATATTACATCTAGTGCTGCTGTAACGGCAAATCTTATTTTTTCATATCGAGGAGTTGAAAACACAACAACTGCTGCTCCAACAGGTTTACTTGCAGCACAGCATTGGAATGGCACCAATTGGGATCCTCCTGTAGGCTCAGGAACTGGAGTATTGGCTGGCGTAGGAACGGTTTCTGTTACAGGAGCAAGCACTTTTTCACCTTGGGTAATTAGCACCTTGATTCTTCCATTGCCAATTGAATTAATGAGTTTTGCAGGCGAATGTTTAGATGATAAGACTTTGCTAAAATGGACAACTGCATCAGAAACAAACAACAGTTTTTTTACAATCGAAAAATCAGTTGATGCCACTAATTTTATTGAAATTGGAACAGTAACAAGTTTAGCTACAAATGGTAATTCTAATCAGGTGTTGAATTATTCGTTCGAGGATAATAATAGCTACAATTCTTTGACATATTACAGATTAAAACAAACCGATTTAAATGGTACTTACAAAACGTTTAATATTGTTCCTGTTGATGCTTGCTCAAAAAACAACGAGACCGTAGATATTTATAATAACGGAAGTAATCAACTTACAATTGTTGTAAATGCCACTATGGATTCAAATTATAAAGTTGATTTGTATAATTCGCTTGGTCAAATTGTTTATTCACAACAGCTTTTTGCCGTAGAAGGATTTAATAAAGTTGAATTAATGATTCCAGAAATAAGCAATGGCGTTTATTTTGTAAGTCTTAATAATGGACTATCGAAGGTTGTAAGTAAAAAAATAAGTTTATCTATCAAATAAATTTCATCCAAAAAAATCCCCCAAAAAGCCGAAGTAAATTTATTAACTTCGGCTTTCTTATTTTTTATTAATTCATTAAGGTTTATTTTTTGCGTCTTTGTATACCTTTTTTGCCGGCTCCATTCCCGGAGGATAAGTTTTTTGTTCCGGTGTAGTTTTGTTTTCTTCTGTAGCTTTTTCTGATTTAACTAATAGATTGCCATATATATCTAACTCAATTACATCATATCCTAATTTGTTAACAGCATCCCATGTTAGTGCTTTGTCACCTACAATCAAAATTACCATGTTGTTATAAGGCAACTGTTTTTTTGCCCATTCATTAATTTCTGAAGTGGTAATGCTATTCAAAAATTTGTTTTGATCATTTGTATAGTTTTTTGACAAGTTATAGTCTAAAATACGCTTTACAAAACCTGCTTTTTGCATTGGGGTTTCGTATTTTAGTGCCTCACTTTGTGTCATAGAGCTTTGAGTGAATTGTAATTCCTCTTTTTTAATACCATTTTCCGCATAGTTTTTTATTTCATTCATAAATTCAACTATCGAGCTATCGGTAGCATTTGCTCTTACTCCGGCACTTGCAACGTAGGGTCCAGCAAATTGATTCCCTGTGAATACAGCTCGTGCACCATAAGTAAAACCATGCTTTTCGCGTAAATTTAAATTGATACGACTGTTAAATGATCCTCCTAAAGGATAGTTCATAATTACCGATTTGTAATAGTCACCTGTAGCATCATAAGGCATTGCCATATATCCAATTCTAATTTCTGATTGAGGTGCTTTATCTTTATTCACAAAGTAAATTCTTGTTTTGTCAATAGAAGGAACTTTTGGTTCAGCTTCATGTTTTACAGGTTTAGCTTTCCAGTTTTTTAAAAATGAAAGTTTTGAAATAATATTTTCTTGCTTAACATCACCAACAATTACTAAGGATGAAATAGATGGTGTTATCATGGTGTTATAATAATCAATTACATTTTCGAGTGTAATTTTTTCTACACTTTCTTTTGTTCCCATTGCGGGAATACTCATGATGTGATTGTTTCCATGTATTAGTTTTGTAAATACATTGTTTGCTATGGTTGTTGCTTGAGTACTTTGATTTTCAATGGCTTCTATACGTTGCTTTTTAATGCGTTCAAATTCTGTTTTGTCAAATTTTGGTCGAAATAAAATCTCTTCAGCAATGGCTAATGTAGCATCCAAATTTTTTGTAAGTGTAGAAATGTACAATACAATATCTTGTCCGTTATTCATAATGCTAACAGTACTACCAAGGCGTTCTAATTTTTCGGCAATTGCTTCTGCTGTATAGTTGATAGTAGATTCATTTAAAAGACTTGAAAGTAATTGAGATACTCCAGATTTACTAATGGACTCGTATCGATGTCCAGCTTCAATAGAAAGCTGTAATGTAACAGTAGGTATTTCATCGGTACTTACACCAATAATTTTCAAGCCATTATCAAAATTTTGTTTCCAATAATCAGGTGGAATAACTATTGGTGTTCCAGTTATTATTGGTTGCTTGCTTCTGTCAAATGAGTCATTCCCTTTTACATATTTCAAATTTTTATATTCATCACCTTCTGTAGCATTTACATTTCTGCTTGGAAATGTATAGTTATCAGGTTTTGATGCAAGGGATGATTTTCCTTTCGGACAAACACTCAGAACAACAGCATATTTATTTTTGATGTATTGATTATAAACACGAATAATGTCTTGCTTGCTAACCTTTTTATAAGCCTCAAGTTCGTTTTTTAGATAATTAGGATTGTTGGTATAGGTTTGGTATTCGGCTAAGCGAGCACCTTTTCCTTGAACACTTGCTAGTGAGCTAACTAAACGTGATTCATATTGAGCAATGAATTTTGAAATGTCATCATCGGTAACTCCACGTTGTTCAAATTGTAAAAGTGATAAGCGAACCAATGAATCCATTTGTGCCAAGCTTTTATCAGGAAAAGTACGAATGGTAATGTTTAGCATTCCGGCTAATTCGTCTGTAGGATGACCTACGTTGGCCATTTGAGCCAACTGACTTTTTACGAAATTTTGATAAAAAATTGAAGATTTAGAACCACCCAAAATGTCAGACAATATGTCTAATGCCGGTTCATCAGTATGTCGAGCTGCTACAGTTGGAAATGAAAAACTAATTTGTGGAGCTCTAATATTATCTTCCTATGAAATGTATCTATCTTCTTTTAACACAATAGGCGCAACTACTTGAGCTTTAACTTCAGGACCTTTAGGGATAGAGCCAAAATATTTTTCGGCAAGTTTAATAACAGCTTGTGGATTTACATCCCCAGCAACAGTAAGCGTTGCATTATTTGGCCCGTACCAACGCAAGAAAAATTTCTTTAAATCATTTACATCAACTCTGTTTAAATCTTCAATATACCCAATGGTTAACCATGAATAAGGATGTGATGGAGGATACAGTGCAGCACAAATTTTTTCGTATACAATACCATACGGTTTGTTGTCGTAATTTTGTCCACGCTCATTTTTAACAGTTGCACGTTGCACTTCAAATTTTTGTTGTGTAACGGAGTCTAATAAAAATCCCATTCTATCACTTTCGAGCCAAAATGCAGTTTCTAATTGGTTGGATGGTAATACTTCAAAATAATTAGTTCTATCTCTATTGGTTGTTCCATTTAGTGTTCCGCCAGCTTCGGTTACAATTTTAAAATGTTGCTCATCACCCACATGCTCAGAACCTTGAAACATCATGTGTTCAAAAAAATGAGCAAAGCCTGAACGACCTTCTTGCTCTCTAGCAGAACCAACATGGTAAGTTACATCTACATATACTATTGGGTCGGAATGATCTTCATGAATTAGCAATGTCATTCCATTACTTAACTGGTATTTTTCATACGCAATAACCAACTCGCCAGGTTTTTTGGTGATTTTTTCAATAAGTTTGGTTTGAGAAAATGCATCATGTGTTACTGCTACTAATAAAGCTAATGCAAATATTGTTCTTGTTAATTTCATTTTTTAAAGTGTTTGATTGAATGATAGCAAACCTACTAAAATTTATGGAATAAGAAAAGAGGTAAAATAACCGCTTTCTACATTGATTTTTAGGGATTTCAGAAGTGTAATTAACGGTTTGTTTTAACCATTTTATGCTTTAAATCAACCACTTAATAAAAAAAAGGCGCCATTTAAATGAAATTCTTGTGTTTTTTTAATTTTATGCTTAATATTGCCTTTGGAAATAAAAGTGTTAAAACATAAATTACAATACATAATGAAAACAAATCTATTCAAGTATTTATTGGTGGGGACAATTTTTTGTGCGAGTACAAAAAATGCTATTGTTGCTCAAGAAGGATTTCAGTGCGGTACAGTTCAGGCATATCAAAAGTTATATGCAGAACACCCTGAATTAATTAAAGAAGAAGCAGATTATAATGCTGCTATTGCTCAGGCAATAAAAGATAAAAAACAAATGAAAACAGCTGAGCAAGTATACATTGTGCCTGTTGTTTTTCACGTTTTACACACCTTTGGTTCAGAAAACATTTCGGATGCTCAGATTCAAAATCAAGTAGATATTTTGAACAGAGATTTTCGTAAATTAAATGCAGATACAGCTAATGTTATTCCTGAATTTCAAAGTCTAATAACAGATGCAAAAATAGAATTTAGATTAGCAAAATTAGATCCTAACGGAAACTGTACAAATGGTATCGATCGTATATACTCTCACAAAACAAATGTAGGTAATGAAGATGCAAAATTAAATCCTTGGCCAAGAAATAAATACTTAAATGTTTGGGTAATTAATACAATGGAAACTCCTGGTGCTGCAGGTTATGCATACAAACCAGGCGGAGTAAATAATCCTTGGGCTGCCCCAGTAGATGGAATTATCATTTTACATGATTATATAGGAAGTATTGGTACAGGTAACGTAGGTCGTTCTCGTGCTTTAACACATGAGGTTGGTCACTGGATTAATTTAGATCATACTTGGGGAGGAACTAACAATCCTGATGTTTCTTGCGGTGATGATGCAGTGAATGATACTCCTTTAACAAAAGGACATGCTAATTGCAATAATAGATTTGATTTTTTCTGTACTTCTGCTGCAATCAATCCATTGTATCATTTTACAGGTGTAACCACTGGTTCTGGAACAACAGACCCGACAGCAGTTCCAGTTCCTGCTGATACCGGTTTGATTTATTCTCCTGTAGTTGCAAATGGTGTATCTGCTAATTCTGTAACTCCGGGATATTTTGAATTCACAGATTGGGGCACTGGAGCAGCAAATGGAGCTACCTCTTTCGCTTCTTTAACTGGTGCTATTAACACAGGTAAATATTATGAGTTTTCTGTGACTCCAGCTTTTGGAAAATCATTGACATTAACAGCTCTTTCATTTAAAGTAAAAAGAGATACTAGTGGTGCAAGAACGTATGCTGTTCGTTCAAATAGTAATAGCTATGCTTCTAATTTAAATGCAGCAATCTCTCCTGCTAATCCAGCATTGAGTGTTCAGGCTGGAAATACTTTCTTCATTAATAATGATGCTGCCATAGATGTAAATGGAAGTAGAATCACACTAAGTGGTGCAGCATTTACTAATATTAGCAATAATACCACAAGAACTTTTAGAATTTACGCATTTAATGCAGAAGATACTTTAGGAACATTTGGTATAGATAGTATCCGATTAGTTGGTACAACTGGTACTATTGAAAATGTAGAAAATTATATGGAGTACTCATATTGCTCTAAAATGTTTACACACGACCAAAAAGATCGTATGCGTGCTGCTTTGGAAAGTACAACAGCTCAAAGACGTAGTTTATGGCAACCAAGCAATTTGGCTGCTACAGGTGTTGATCCTGTTGCTCCAGATTGTGCTCCTAAAGCTAATTTCTTTTCTAATAGAACAACTCTTTGTGTTGGTAACTCAGTATTGTTTACAAGATATGTAACTCAAGGAACACCAACATCTACTACTTGGTATTTACCAGGCTCTACAACTCCGGTTGTTACTACAACGGCAAACACTGTTACCGCTGTATATAACACAACAGGTGTTCATGATGTTAAAATGGTAGCTTCTAATGCTTCGGGCGCTGATTCAATCACTAAAAACTTTCATATTACTGTAACAAATACTTGGGGTGATTTTATGGGAAGTGGTTATTATGATACGTTTGAAGATGAAAATCATTTCTGGTATTTCTGGAAAATCAGAAACCTGGATAACAATCCTCAAACATTTACACTTGCTAATGTGGGTTACAATAGTTCAAAATCTGTGATTATGGGAGCTTACCAAAATTACAACTCAGATGTAGATGAGCTGTTATCACCTTCTTTTGATTTATCAAATGTAGCTTCAAATGGTCAATTAAGCTTTAAATATGCTTATGCTTCACGTGCAATTACAACTGCAGAAAACAACGAGAAGCTAGTCGTTTATTATTCAGCGAATTGTGGTGGAACTTGGACTATACTTACTGGTGGTACCATGAATAACGCTACTTTGGCTAATAATGGCTTCTACAATGGATATTTTACTCCTACAAGTGCTTCACAATGGGCAACAAAAACAATTAACTTGCCTCCGGCTGCATTAGTGTCAAATGTTCGCTTTAAATTTGAATTTACTTCAGGTTATATGTCAAACAACTTGTACATTGATGATGTTAATATTGCAGGTGTTGTAGGAGTTGCAGAAAATGCAAATGACTTTAATCTTTCAATTTTCCCTAATCCTTCAAATACATCAAGTACAATTTCTTATCACTTAAATCAAAAAGGTGCTGTGAAATTAGAGGTAGTTGATTTATTAGGTAAAAAAGTGGCAGATGTTGTTAATACAAACCAAGCGGAAGGTGATTACACATATACAATTTCTAAAGCAGATAATAAAT
>JAEUTT010000430.1 GCA_016787165.1 Bacteroidia bacterium
AAATAAAAATAGAAATATCCCTTATATCTACCACTTCACGTTTGCTATAGCCGAGCAATACAAACATACTGATGATGGTTGCTAAAAAGGTAGAAGCTATAAAAATGCTTAAAACAAAATGAAATGTTTTGTTATTTAATGGCTTGCTTGTGCTGATAATAAGTGGTAAAACAAAAAGAGGAATTTTAATTTTTATGTCATTTGAAGCATAGGATAAATCTTCGGAATAAAGCAGGCCTAAAAAGTGTAAGATTAAAATAGAAGATAAGAGTAGAGCAGCTTTGTTTTTTGAAAAGTCGATGACTTTGTTTTTTAAATTTCCTTCTAGTAGCCAATTGCAAGCAAGAATAATTTGAGATAAACTCATTAAGAATTTTGAGAGGGGCATGCCAATCACCAAAATGCTTAAAGCGAAAATGTAGATGTATGTGTGAACTTTTTCGGGGAATAATGATTTCATGCCGTTTTAAAACGTAAAAGTGCAAAATAAATTGTAAAGGAAGAATAAAAAAACGAGCTACAAACGTAGCTCGTTTTTTTATTTTTTCTTCTCATTTTCATTATAAAAAGGCTTTTCGGCTTTAGTAATGGTGGTTAATGTTTTTTTGTATTTTTCAGCATCATTTAAAATGCTTATTGCCTCTTTTAATTCATCATCTTCTTTTAATGAAGCTTCCAATCTTCCGTTTTGATAGTAGTAACGTGATGCTATTTCTTCTTCTAAAAATTGTTTGATTTCAACTTTGTATTTAATTAAATCTTCATTTTTGGTTTGTGCTATTTTTTTCTTTAGCTCTTCAATATCTGCTGATACGGCATCGAGTAATTTTTCTTCTTTAGCATTTTTTTCAATTTCTTCAATTTTTCTTTCCGTTCGTGTAGTATAATCATATTCTTTGCCTTTTAAGAACGAAATAAAATCATTGTATTCATTGTCGTTTAATTTAAACTCTTTGGCAGAAGCAATTGTTTCATGAGCAATTCTGTACTTTGTTGCAAAATCAAAAATCAAATTTTTTGTAACTAAGCTTCCTAAAATGTTGCTGTATTTTTTTTGTTCAATAGCTATGTCCGGAGCAACGCCTCCGCCATCATATACAATTCTGCCATTTTTTGTTTTAAATGCGAAGATCAAAGAGTCTGGGACTTTGTCAACACTTCCATCTTCGTTTTTGTGTGAATAATCTAATGCCTGAATACATCTTCCGCTAGGAATATAATATTTTGCAACAGTAACTTTTAGTTGTGAGTTATAGGTAAGTGGTCGTGTTTGTTGAACCAAGCCTTTTCCGTACGAACGCTGTCCAACAACAATTCCTCTGTCTAAATCTTGAATAGCTCCCGAAACAATTTCTGATGCAGAAGCAGAGCCTCTGTCGACTAAAACAGCAATGGGAATATTTAAATCAACAGGGTTGTTTAGTGCTTTGTGAATTTTGTCCCATTCTTTTACCTTTCCTTTGGTGCTTACAATTTCTGTCCCTTTTTCCGAAAAAATATTTACGATATCAATAGCTTCTTTTAATAATCCTCCAGGATTGCCTCTTAAATCAAGTACAATAGATTTGAGTGAAGCATTTTTTTTCAAATCTAATAGAGCTGATTTTACTTCTCCTGCTGCATTTTCTGTAAATCCGGAAAGTTTGATGTATCCAATTTCTTGATTTAACATTCCGTGGTATGGAACATTTTTAATTTTTATTTCTTCTCTGTTAACTATTTTTTCAATTGGTTTTTTCTCTCCTTCACGTTCTATTAAAAGTTTGATGGTTGTGCTCGCTTGTCCTTTTAACAACTTGCTCACATCATCTGTTTTTTTGCCTTTTACATCAATATCGTTTAGTTTTAATATTTTATCTCCAGCTCGTATATCCGCTTTTTGAGCAGGAAAACCTTCGTATGGCTCGGACACGATAACATAATCGCCTTGCTGACGAATCAATGCTCCAATACCACCATATTGCCCTGTTGTCATATAGCGATAATCTTCAATTTCTGACTCCGGAATATAGTTGGTATAAGGATCTAATGATTCAAGCATTTTGTCGATCCCTTTTTTCATTAAATCGCCAGGATTGGTTTCATCAACATAGTAGATGT
>JAEUTT010000442.1 GCA_016787165.1 Bacteroidia bacterium
CATTAATATTTTCGCTCAACAATACTTTACCGGATACAGCAATAAATTTTTTTAATGAATTAAAAGTATAAATATCATCAGAGCCTTTCCCTCCTTTTCGGTTTGAAGAGAAATATCCTTTATGATAATCATCAGTATAAAAAATTCCAAAATCATCGGTTGATGCATTTAAAGGAGCACCTAAATTTTTTACTTCGTAAGAAGTTTTATCTACTTTTGCTGCCGAAAAAATATCTAAGCCACCAAAACCATTATGACCATCGGAAGAAAAATAAATCATTCCATCTTTTCGAACATAAGGAAACACTTCGTTTCCTGCGGTATTAATATCCGCGCCTAAATTTTCTGGAGTACTCCAGCCTTCTCCATTTTTACGACACACATAAATATCCATTCCTCCAAATCCACCGGGCATATCAGAAGAAAAATACAACATATCACCTTCGGCATTAATACTAGGGTGTTGAACTGTATATAAATCACTATTGTATGCAAATGGCATTAACTCTCCCCAATTATTTCCTTTTAATTTGGACACATATAACTTAGGTCGATTGACAAAATTTTTATCTTTTTTATTTAAAATGTAATTTACACGAGTGATGTACATGGTGTTTTGTTCAGCATTAAAACAAGCCGGTCCATCATGATATTCCGAGTTAATCCTCCATGAAAATGATTTTGCTTTTTTTGAGAATGTTAAGGTTCCATCTTCAGCAATTTTATATTCAGATGATAACACATTTAAATAAGGTTGATCATCCCATGTATCTCTATTATCATTTACCAAATCGGTACTTTTAGCCGAACAAAAAACCAATTGATTTTTAAATATTACCGGACTAAATTCTGAACGAGATGTATTAATGTTAGGAAGTAAACTTACTTCAAATGCTTGGCTATTGGTAAACCAAATTTTTACCTCATCAACCGACTTTATTAATTGCTCTGCTTTTTTTTCATCTTTTGTGAATGCAGCATATTGTTTGTATTGTTCTTTTGACTCATCAATTTTATTATTATTTTTTAAAACATTTCCGTAATAAAAATAATTGATTGGAGGAATGCCTACATTTTTTACTAGTCTTGCATAGTATATTTCGGCATTTTGGTAATCTTTAACAAGTCGATAAGAATTGGCCAGTTTTTCTAATGCTTCAATATTCTCCTTTTTTTTTACTACCTTTTTGTACAGCGGAATAGCTTTGGCATAGTCGTAATTCTCATAGTATTTATTAGCTTGCTTTAACTGAGGGAAAGCAGCTGAAATAAAAACTAAAAAGAATATTAAAAAAAATGAATGTTTTTTTTTCATAAAACTATACTCAACATGCACTACTAAAAATAAGCATGGCGAGGAGATAATGTTTTGGATTTGCTGATATTAAAATCATAGCCAATCATTATTTCATGACTTCCTCTACCTACTCTTGCTATTTTACTAAATCCAAAATCAAATGAATATCCTATTTTAAATTTTTCGGTTGCATAAAATTGAGTATAAGCAACCAAAGTTTTATCTGACCTAAATGAAGCGCCTAACCATAATTTTTTCTGCAATAAAAAACTTAAATTAATATCCGCATTTACTGGTGCACCTTCTACAGCTTTTACTACTACAGAAGGGTTAAATGTAAATTTTTCATTAATCTCCCAACCTTTACCTGCGGTTAATAATAAATGTGGAGAAAGTTGTGCATCATCACCATTTAAATTAGAAGTAGTTGTTAACCTACCATTGTATAAATGTGTAGCAGCTAAACCAGCATAAAATGTACGTGTATAATAATACAAACCAGCATCAGCAGTAGGCACAATAACCGAAGTTCTATTTTGTGTATTATAAATATCTGCTTGATCTTTATAATTTATTTCATTCCAATTATAAGTGTATTGATAAACGCCTGCTCGTATTCCGAACGACAATTTTCCATTTCTGATTTTTATACGATATGCATACGAACCTAAAGCACCAATACTATTTTTAGGGCCTATTTGATCGGCAACGATTGCAAATCCTAATCCTACTTTTTTCTTTGCTAAAGGAGCATGAATAGAAACCGTTTCTGTGCGTGGTGCTCCATCAATACCAGTCCATTGATTTCTTAAAAACAAAGCCGTACTAATAGCTTCTTTACTTCCTGCATAAGCAGGGTTTAACACCAATTGATTAAACATATATTGACTGTATTGTGGGTCTTGCTGAGCAATACCAACACTACTTGTGCTAAAAAACACAAGTAAAAACACAATCACTATTTTAAAGAATAATTTCATTTTAGTGTGTTAACTCAATCCAGCCTTTATATGTTTTATTATCAATTTCAACTAAATAAAAATATGTTGCATCGGTTAGTTTATTCCCATTTTTATTGGTACCATCCCATACAATATTTATGTTATCATAATTTTTACCTACCCAAATTAAATCGCCCCAACGATTATAAATAGATACTGAATTTTCAGGAAAATCTGCAACACAATCAATAATCCATGTATCATTATTTCCATCGCCATTAGGAGTTATACCATTGTAAAAATTACAAGTAGTATTAATACAAGGAACTTGATCTTCGGCAACAATTACAATTCCACTTATTACCGTTAAACTATCCGAAATGGTATATTGGTATGTTCCAGGAGCTAAATTAGAAGCCACATTGGTATCACCTACAATTGCTGGATTCCATGTGTAAGTTACATTACCGATTGCGTTAAGAGGAGTTAAAGCAATACTTCCATTGCTTCCACCAATACAGGTAGAATTTACACTTGCTTGAGTAACACTTAATGTTCCAAGCACAGCATCCGGTTGTTGGAAACCTTGTGTGATGGTTTTAATTACAAATGGTGAACCTTGCGTAAATGTTTGTGTCATTACTTCACCAACGGTATAATCAACAGTACCCCAAGGCGCAGTGCCAGTACCACCTGTACTACCTAATACCTGACGAGGATTAGGTTGTACTTGCGCTGATATGTTAGTGATG
>JAEUTT010000451.1 GCA_016787165.1 Bacteroidia bacterium
TACACGGTATTCTTCAATATCGGAACGTTTACCATATCCTTTTTCAGAAACTACCATCACATTGCTTGTTTTATCAGGCATTGCTATCATACCTACAACTTCGTTTCCTTTCATATCACCAAGGTTAATTCCGCGAACACCAGATGCATTTCTACCCATCGGACGAACAGCTGATTCGTTGAATCGAACTACCTTACCTTCTTTTGAAGCCAACATAATTTCATTGGTTCCATTGGTTAATAACACCTCTAATAATGTATCTCCATCACGAACAGTAATTGCATTGATACCATTTTGGCGCGGACGAGAATATGCTTCCAATGTAGTTTTTTTGATAATACCATTTTTAGTACACATAATGATGAAGTTATTATTAATGTACTCTTCATCGTTTAAATTCTTCACATTGATAAATGCTTTTACTTTATCATCACTTGGGATGTTAATTAAATTTTGGATTGCTCGTCCTTTAGATTGGCGATTACCTTCCGGCACTTCAAATGCACGCATCCAGAAACAACGACCTTGCTCTGTAAATAACAATAAATAATTATGTGTAGATGCAGTAAATAAATGTTCAATAAAATCTTCATCGCGTGTTGTACTTCCTTTTGCTCCTTTGCCACCACGTGCTTGTGTACGATACTCCGTTAAAGGTGTACGTTTAATATAACCCATGTGAGAAATGGTAATTACCACATCTTCATCGGCAATCATATCTTCCATTTTAAAATCACCTGCAGCGTATACTATTTCTGATTTACGCTCATCACCATATTTGTCTTTTATCTCTGCTAATTCATCTTTAATCACTTGCATTCTCAATGCTTCATTATCCAATAATGATTTTAAGTAATCAATCAATTTCATTAACTCATCAAATTCTGCTTTGATTTTATCTCTTTCAAGGCCCGTTAAAACACGTAAACGCATTTCAAGGATTGCTTTTGCTTGAATTTCACTTAATCCGAAATTAGCAATTAATCCATCTTGTGCATCTTGCGGTGTAGCAGACTCACGAATAAGCTTAATTACTTCATCTAAATGATCCAAAGCAATTAAATAACCTTGTAAAATATGTGCACGCTTTTCTGCTTGTGATAATTCATATTTTGTTCTACGAATAACCACATCATGTCTATGCTCCACAAAATGCACAATCATATCTTTTAGATTCAACATCATTGGTCGTCCACCAACCAAAGCAATATTGTTTACACTAAATGAAGTTTGAAGCTCAGTATATTTATACAAATTATTTAATACTACATTTGTGATTGCATCACGTTTAATTTCATAAACAATGCGCATTCCATCTCTATCCGACTCATCACGTATATCTGAAATTCCTTCTATTTTTTTATCGTTAATTAAATCCGCAGTTTTACGAATCATTTCTGCTTTATTGATTTGATAAGGTATTTCATTTACAATAATACGTTCACGACCAGCATCCGTAATTTCCACATTGGTTTTAGCGCGCATTACAATACGTCCTCTTCCGGTGTGAAAGGCATCCTTTACTCCTTCGTAACCATAAATAATACCTCCAGTAGGGAAATCAGGTGCTTTTACATATTGCATTAATCCGGCAATATCAATCTCTCTATTATCAATATATGCAATAGTAGCACTTACTATTTCGGTTAAATTGTGAGGTGGCATATTTGTAGCCATACCTACTGCAATACCGCTTGCGCCATTTATTAATAAATTAGGAATACGAGCTGGCAAAACAGTTGGCTCTTCTAATGAATCATCGAAATTTGGGCGAAAATCAACAGTATCTTTATCGATATCTGCTAACATTTCCTCTGCTATTTTTTTCAATCGAGCTTCGGTATAACGCATTGCTGCTGGACTATCACCATCAACAGAACCAAAGTTTCCTTGTCCATCAACCAAAGGATAGCGCAAACTCCAATCTTGAGCCATACGAACCATTGTATCGTATACAGATGAATCACCATGCGGGTGATACTTACCCAAAACCTCTCCAACAATACGAGCTGATTTTTTATACGGACGATTTGAAAGTACGCCCAAATCCAACATACCATACAACACTCTTCGGTGAACAGGTTTTAAACCATCACGAACATCAGGTAAAGCACGTGATACAATAACCGACATCGAATAATCGATGTAAGCCGATTTCATTTCTTCTTCAATGTTAATTTGAATAATTTTTTCTCCGTCTGCCATAATTGCGTTTTTGCTTTATTTAATTGATTGTTTTTGTATCTTTTTAAGAATTATTGTCATAAAATCATTTTAGCACAATTCTTGTTTTGCCCCTTATAATTTTAGGAGTTCGAAGATACTTATTTGAGCACAGATAAAGCCTTTTTTGGCGATTAAATTATTAACATATTAACAGTTTTTTTGTTGATAAAAATAAAAGCCGAATAGCTTATTCTTAAAAACAGCTAAGTACTTTTGAAAAAGAAGTAAAAGCCTATTTTAAAAGGATTTGTAACTCTTATACAATTCAAACGTTTTAGTATTAATCAATAGAGCAAGTATTATGGAAGCTAAATTTTCACCAAGAGTAAAAGATGTTATTACCTACAGTCGCGAAGAGGCTTTGCGATTGGGGCATGACTATATAGGAACAGAACACTTATTGCTTGGCATCATACGTGAAGGCGAAGGTACAGCAGTAAAATTATTAAAAGGATTGGCTGTAGATTTGATGGATTTAAGAAAAGCCATTGAAGATAATATTGGTACTGGCAACCATAAAGTTACCAATTTAGCAAACATTCCTTTAATGAAACAAGCCGAAAGAGCACTTAAAATAACCTATCTGGAAGCTAAACTTTTTAAAAGTTCAGTAATCGGAACCGAGCATTTGATTCTTTCTATTTTAAAGGACGAAGACAATGTAGCTACTAAATCGTTAAACAAATTCAAAGTAGATTACGAAGTAATGAAACGAGAATTAGAACTTTCAAAAACGGATCCTAAAGCTGAATTTCCTGGAACTCCTTCGGATGACGATGGTGATGATGATAGCTTTAGTGCCGCTAGTAGCACTAAAAAGCCGGCAGATAGCAAATCAAAAACTCCTGTTTTAGATAATTTTGGTAGAGATTTAACAAAAGCTGCCGAAGAAGGTAAATTAGATCCTATTGTAGGTCGTGAAAAAGAAATTGAACGTGTATCTCAGATTTTATCGCGTAGAAAAAAGAACAATCCTATTTTAATTGGTGAGCCTGGTGTTGGTAAATCAGCTATTGCCGAAGGTTTAGCATTGCGTATTGTTCAACGCAAAGTTTCACGTGTTTTGTTCGGAAAACGTGTAGTTACACTTGATTTAGCTTCCTTAGTTGCAGGTACAAAATATCGTGGTCAGTTTGAAGAACGAATGAAAGCGGTAATGAATGAGTTGGAAAAATCGCCAGATGTTATTTTATTCATAGATGAAATACACACTATTATTGGTGCAGGTGGAGCTAGTGGTTCATTAGATGCTTCTAACATGTTTAAACCGGCTTTAGCTCGTGGCGAAATTCAATGTATTGGTGCGACAACACTTGATGAATATCGTCAATACATTGAAAAAGATGGAGCATTAGAAAGACGCTTTCAAAAAGTAATTGTAGAACCAGCTACCGCTGATGAAACAATTCAGATTTTAAATAATATCAAATCAAAATACGAAGATCACCACAATGTAACTTATACTGACGAAGCTATAAAAGCATGTGTTACATTAACTGCTCGTTATATTACCGACAGGCATTTACCAGATAAAGCAATTGATGCATTGGATGAAGCTGGTTCACGTGTTCATATTACCAATATTAATGTTCCTCAAAACATTGTTGATATAGAAAAAAAATTAGAGGACATTAAAGAAGAAAAAAACAAAGTAGTACGCTCTCAAAAATACGAAGAAGCAGCTCGCTTGCGCGACACTGAGCGTCAATTATTGGAGGAATTAGAAACTGCTAAAAAAGCTTGGGAAGAAGAAAGCAAAACGCATCGCGAAATGGTAAGCGAAGACAACGTTGCTGAAGTAGTAGCCATGATGACAGGTGTTCCTGTTCAACGTATTGCTCAAAACGAAGGTGAGAAATTAATCAA
>JAEUTT010000458.1 GCA_016787165.1 Bacteroidia bacterium
ATAATTAGCATCTAAATAAACAGATAAAAAGGTAAGAGCAATAACTAAAATATTTACAAAATAAATAATCAATACCGTTTTCACATGAGAACATCCAATATCAATCAAACGATGATGTAAGTGGTTTCTATCAGCAGAAAATGGAGAAACGCCTCTAACAGCACGATAAATAAATATACGCAATGTATCTACCAATGGATAAACCAATACGGCCATAGCAAAAATTGGTTTTGATATATAAACAATAACATTATTAGGTATCAATGTAATATCATAATTAATAAGCTTTATGGCTAGTATTGAAATAATTAGTCCGATGGTTAAGGATCCTGAATCGCCCATAAATATTTTAGCAGGTGAAAAATTAAAAAACAGAAAACCTAATAAAGAACCTGCTAATGCAAAACCTAGAGCCGCCATAGCTGGATCGCCTGCAAAAGCAAACCAAGCACCAAATGATGCAGATGCGATTAAGCCTACACCACCTGCTAAACCATCAACTCCATCAATCAAATTAAATGCATTTACTACAACGATGTACGTGAATAAAGATAAAAATACACTTGCCCAATGAGGCAACACATTTATACCAAACAAACCATGCATACTAACAATTCGAATATCGGCCATTAAAATTAAAACCATCCCTACCAATACATGTGCAACTAATTTTTTTACAGGTGCTGTCCCTATGATATCATCTTTTACACCTACAAAAAACATGACCAATACTGTTGCAACAATATATTTGTAATCATCAATTGCCCGCATTAAATCAATCGAATCATTGATGTATTCATTAGGAAACCACAATGAAAAGGAAAAAACAGTTCCCGCAAAAATAATAATACCACCAATTGTAGGAATCATTCGAGAATGAATTTTTCGAGTATCACCAGGAGCATCAAACAAGCGTTTTAAAATAGCAACTTTTATCAACGAAGGTGTAGATAACAAGACTACAAAAAAAGAAGTTATAAATACTAAAATTAAAAATCCCATGTTGATTATTTATTTACTGTTAAAATCAAAAATCATAATAAAAATTCGCTAAAGACGTTCGCAAGCCAAAATAAACAAATTGTGTTTGTTTATTTATTTTCGAATTTTGTTCCGTTCTATTAACTAAACCTATTATAATATTTAAATTTGTGGCAGGATTTACTAAATATCCAACTTGAATATCTTGATACATAATAGTTGTTTTTAATCCTTGTGTAGTTTCAATCACATTTGTATTTTGTGTTGCAGGAAAAACATTATCGCTTCTAAAAATATTTCCACCAAAATTATTACTTAGTGAATCTATTCCTTTAACTGCATAATTTCCTTTTAGTTGAATAAACCAATCTTTTAGTTTGTAATTTATAAAACCAACTGCTTCATAAAAATTTGCTCCTAAAGGATGAGCTAAGGCTTGATTATAATGTGTATAACTTTGATATATATTTGATGCGGCATAAGCATACGGACGGACATTATTGTATTCTAATTGCAAATGAAGATTTTTAATAGCAAACAAATCAAAATACTTAAACCCTATTTGATAGCCATACCTTTTTCGAATATCACCCATGTTGTTTTTTTGATAAACATCATCCAGCATGTATTGACCGTACAACGAAATTGAATTTGTTATTTTAAATTTCAAGGTAGCACCCAAAAGAATATTATTTGTATGATGCAAACCATACACAGCGGTATTAACTCCAATAACAGGATTAAACGTGTTGAATGAAAAATGTTGTCGGTTAGTGGAGTCTGCAGCCTCCCAAATCATTCCTTGAAACAATCCAATTTGTAATCGTTTAAAAAAATTCATACTTAACATTTGAAAACTTGCTGTTTTTTTCTGAAACAAACGCTCAACATTGGGAGGCGTTTTTACACCACCATTGGTAAGATTCATAAATGATGTATACAAATTTGTATATTGAATATTTTTATACGTTGTTGTAATTCGAGCATATGGATAATTGAATGAATTATCAGAAAGAAGCAATGAACGATAACCATCACCAACAAAATGTTTACCATGTCCTAGCTGAATATTCAGAACTTTATAAGGTGAATAAGAAATATAGCCTGATGCCATTGCATAATCGTATCCATTGTTTTTAAACTTTTTTGCACGTCCTTGTCCAGGAACAACATCGTATTGATAATTGACTACTTGAGGAAACAATTTATTGGTTGAAAAAATATAATCATCAATGTATTGCACATAGGTTGCTTGGTTTTCATAAAAATTAGATTCGAATGCAATTTTTTTTCCAATATTCCCACGAACAATAAAGCCTCTAGTATTCTTGTATAATTTCTCTCCTGTTTTGTCTACCAAATCTTTTCCAAACTCAAAATTAAACAAAGGGTCAATAGTCATGTAAAATTTATCGGCTGTATCTTTAATAATAAATAAACTCTCTTTTTTTATTTTCCGAAACAGTAGCTTTCTCGATTTATCTTTTACCTGATGTATTTGATAAGTTTGTATGGTGGGATAAAAACCTGTTTCATTTTTTTGATACGCAACTTCAGTTATTTGTAAAACCCCTAAGGAATCGGAACTTTTCAACTTAATTGTTTCTGTACCAACAAGGTAGTTCCAATCTCTACCCAAAGGTATGTTTTGCTGAGCAGGCAAAGGATTCAGATAAAAAACACAAGATGCAAGACACAAGAGCATATGCCAAAAAAAACACTTGATACTTGATACTTGATACCTTGTACTCATTATAGTTTATCCTTTACTTCAGCATAAACACTTGCAATGCCTTCTTCCAAATTAATTTTGTGTTTCCAACCAAACGAGTGCAGTTTGCTTACATCCATTAATTTTCTTGGAGTCCCATCTGGTTTACTTGAATCAAATTTTAATTCGCCATTAAAACCAACAATTTTTTTAACCAGCAATGCTAAGTCTTTTATAGAAATATCTTCGCCTACGCCAATGTTCACCAAACCTGGTTCATTGTAATTTTGCATCAAATAAAAACAAGCATCAGCTAAATCATTTGCATGTAAAAATTCACGAAGAGGAGAACCTGTCCCCCAAATTTCTACTTCTGTTTTGTTTTCTTTTTTTGCTGTATGAAATTTACGAATGAGTGCAGGTAATACATGTGAGTTATTTAAGTCGTAGCTATCGTTTGGTCCATACAAATTAGTAGGCATTACCGAAATAAAATTGCAACCGTATTGAGAGCGATATGCATCACACATTTTAATCCCTGCAATTTTTGCAATAGCATAAGGTTCATTGGTAGGTTCCAGTAATCCGGTCAGTAAATAATCTTCTTTTAAAGGCTGTGGTGCTAACTTAGGATATATACAAGAGGATCCTAAGAACATTAATTTTTTAACATTATTCACATAAGCATGATGAATCACATTGCTTTGAATCATAATGTTTTCATAGATAAAATCGGCACGATAAGTATTATTTGCAACAATACCACCTACTTTAGCGGCTGCTAAAAAAATATATTCCGGTTTTTCAGTAGCAAAAAAATCAGCCACTTGCGACTGATTTCTTAAATCCAATTCATTGGATGTACGTGTTACAATTGTTGTAAAACCATCCTTTTGCAATCTTCTTACAATTGCAGAGCCAACCATTCCGCGGTGACCTGCAACATATATTTTTGAATTTTTATTCATATCTATTCATGAAAGTTTCTTACTTCATGACCGCCATCCATTAGGTATTTATCTTTTTCAAATAATTTCACATCACTCGCCACCATCTCTTTCACCAACTGTTCTAACGTATGCTTTGGCTCCCAGCCCATATTTTGTTTTGCTTTAGAAGCATCCCCAATTAACAAATCAACTTCTGTAGGTCGAAAATAAGCAGGATCCACTTCTACTAATACTTTTCCATTTGCAACATTAATCCCTTTTTCATCCACTCCTTTCCCTTCCCACTTTAAAGTAATTCCAACCTCCGAAAAAGCGAGCTCAACAAATTTACGTACTGTAATTTTTTTACCTGTTGCCAGTACATAATCATCTGCTACATCTTGTTGTAACATCATCCACATGCCTTCTACATAATCCTTT
>JAEUTT010000461.1 GCA_016787165.1 Bacteroidia bacterium
AACAAGGCTTACCTGAAGAAGAAGCTGTTGGCCCATGGACTGAATTAAAAACATGGATGGGCGCTAATAAAACTAAAACAGGATTAGTTATCTTATTTATTGTTGGTGGTTTAGCATCATCAGGATGGTATGCATTAAAAGGTATTGGTGTATATGAAGGATATCATCCAACACAACCAATTGCATTTAATCATAAACTACATGCTGGTGATAATGCTATTGATTGCCAATATTGCCACTCTACTGTAGAAAAATCAAAAACAGCAAGTATTCCTTCTGTAAATGTTTGTATGAATTGTCATAAAGGTATTTCTCAAGGACCTACGACAGGAACAACTGAAATTGCAAAAATTTATGAGGCTGCTGGTTGGGATCCTGATAAAGGAGCTTATACAAAACCCGAACGTCCTATTCAATGGATAAAAGTTCACAACCTACCTGATTTCGTATTCTTCTCTCATCAGCAACACGTAAAAGTTGGTAAACAAGATTGTGCTAATTGTCATGGTGATTTAAAAACAATGACAACAGCTCAACAAGTAAAACCATTAACAATGGGATGGTGTGTTGATTGCCACAACAAAACAGAAGTACCAGGCATGAAAGACAATCCTTACTACGAAAGCTTACACAAAAAATTAGCTGAAAAATACAAAGGCGAGCCTATTACAGTAGCTAAAATGGGCGGTATTGAGTGCGCTAAATGTCACTACTAAGATAAATGTTATTAGAATTTAGATTTTAGAATTTAAAAAAAGATATGGCAACAAAAAAATACTGGAAAGGACTAGAAGAACTAAACAACAGTCCTGAATTTGTTCAAAGTGCACAAAACGAATTTGCAGAGCAAATACCTGTAGAGAAATTTTTAGGTGATGAAAAGCTTGAAAATAGCGGAACAAATCGTAGAGATTTCTTGAAATTTTTAGGATTTAGCGTTACCGCTGCTTCATTAGCTGCTTGCGAAACTCCTGTAAATAAAGCAATCCCTTACGTTGTAAAACCAGAAGAAATTACCCCTGGTGTTGCTAACTGGTATGCTTCTACGTATTATGATGGAAGCGATTATGCTTCTGTGATTGTAAAAACACGTGAAGGTCGCCCTATCAAATTAGAAGGAAATGATCTTTCAAAAGTAACAATGGGTGGAACAAATGCTCGTGTTCAAGCATCTGTTCTTTCATTATATGATTCATCTCGCTTAACAGGTCCTACAGTAAATGGAGCTGCTAGTACATGGGAGAATATCGACAAAGAAATTGGAGCTAAATTAGATGCTATTGCTGCAAAAGGTGGTGCCATCCGTATTTTATCTTCTTCTATTATCAGTCCTTCAACAAAAGGTGTAATTGCTGAATTTACTACAAAGTACCCTACTACAAAACATGTAACGTACGATGCTGTATCTTATTCAGGAATTTCAAAGGCAAATGCTCAAACATTTGGAAAAGAAGTTATTCCTTCATACGATTTTTCAAAAGCTGATGTAATTGTAAGTATCGCAGCTGATTTTTTAGCAAACTGGATCTCTCCTATTGAATTTTCAAAACAATATGCTGCCACTCGTAAAGTAAGTAAAGACCATGCTAAAATGTCGAAACACATTCAGTTTGAGTCGAACTTATCATTAACCGGTGCAAATGCTGATGAACGCATTCCTGTTAAAGTATCGGAGCAAGGAAAAGTGGCTATTAATT
>JAEUTT010000494.1 GCA_016787165.1 Bacteroidia bacterium
TAAATATACCTATAACTCTTATAGTAATGTAACAGATTATGAATATTGGGATGCAAATTCTTATGGAGTTACTACATGTGATGGCTACAGAATATTAGTTGGTGGTAATCCGGTAAATTTCAGTATGACACTTGATTATGAACCTAGCTGGCAGCTTTACAAGAAAAAAACATATTCCCCTGAATTACCAAACGCATACCAACAAGAGGAAAATTTTTATTTTTATGATTTAAGGAATGAAGCATTTGCAACAGGCTTTGATACCCTGCAAAATTTTTATGCATTAAATTTTTCATCAGGATATAAGATGAGAAATTTACTGTACGAAACTCGTACAACCACTAAATCTCAAGCATTCAACCCTATCGTTAAATCCATTTATTATTGGTATGATGCACGCTTTGACACTCAAGCTGATTTTGAATTAGATGGTACATATTCATTTTCTTCTCCAAACGAATGTGGTACAATTGAAGAAGAAGAAGATGAGTTACCTACTCCCCCTCATACAAGCTGTGTCCCTGAATTACCCGGGCATCCTATTCCACCTGGCTTTAATCTTGTAATTACCGGTGAAGAAGGATACCGTTGGTGGTGTCCGTCATCCATTTATGGTACTGCTACCGACTACCAGTACCCTCATTATGAATATGAACAACCAGGCGAAAATAGAGAACAAATTCACTTTAGAGATTTAAAAAAGAAAGTTTTTTTAAGGTACATTGCTCAGCAAGTTGACACTAACCCAAATGAAACTACAGAATATACTAGTATAGATCATGGTGCAAACAATATAATGAGATTTAAACTATTTACTCAAACTGGAATCGAAGGCTATCGACCGGTTTACCCTTTTACCAATTTAATCAATTTACATATTGATGAAAGAAATATATATGGACAAGTAAAATTAGAGCATGATGCTAAAAATTTGCAAACTTTATATGAGTATGATGAAGAGCAATTATATCTCTTTGTTGATGCAGCTGAAACATGTAACAATCATTACATTCCATCGTTTACAAATGTTGGATTACCTAGTAAGGTTACTGTTGGTTATACTCTTGCTGATGAACTTAGTACATTTTATAGCTATTATGAAGACCATAGTGTAAAAAGAGTTTACGATCCAAATGAAATTGAAATGGAGTACATATATGATGAATATACTAGATTAAAAGAAACAGAACGAAATGGAATATTAATAAGTAAAAATAATTATCATTATTGGGATAATGATTTTAATAAAACATTTGAAGAACGTGCTGCAGATAATTATGTTGAAACATTTACCATAAATGAAAATAATTCATTAATAGCAGAACGTTCCAGAGCATATATTGATCCTCAAGGTAGAAAGTTAGATGTGCTAACTCAAATAAGTCCTGATTATACAGATCCATTGGAATATGATACTAAAACAATTCATAAAGGATTAACTATTTACGACAATTGGAATAGAAACATCAATCAATATAAACCATTTAAAACGGGTGATGGTATTAATCCTGAAGATTTTTCACCGGCAGTAAACCCTAATCCAATAACTGACCCTTCTCAAAAGGCACAACATGAAAATAGCCAACGCTCTCGCCCATTAAGAACTAGCAAATATGGACAAGATATTGTTTCAGGATATACTGTTAACAGCAGTTATGTATTAATAAAAGGTAATGTGCTTGCCAGCTCCGGTGAATTAGGATTAACACCTACTGAAAAAGCTTTTTTAATGCCTGGAGGCATAACCAATTATACTTTCTTAAAAACATCAGCCATTGATGAAGATGGTAAAAAAGTCATAACCTATTCCGACCCTATTGGAAGACAAATTGCCAGTAAAACATATATAAATCCTACAACTGTAGCTACTACCTTATTTATTTATGACAGTCAAATGAAGCAAGCAATGGTAGTAAATCCTGAAAAACAACTAAGCACCTATTTGTATAATTTATCAGGACAGCTTTCTATAAAAACAACAGTAGATGCCGGAGAAACACGATACATATATAACAGTGATGGAAAAATTGTTTTAGAAGAGGATGACAATGCGCGTGCAGGAATAGATAATAGCTCTAATCCTTACATGCGAAGATTTCATTATGATGATTTTGGAAGACTTATAAAACAAGAACGAACTGAATTTACAGGTAGTGATCCTTATTTACATCCATTTTATGATCAAATATTTTGGAATATTGGAGATTTTACTGCTACTAGCCCTTATGATAACCTCACTAGCATTGCCACAGAAAAAGAATTCTTTTACCATAATCCATTAAATTTAAGCCAAACTTTTCTTGATAACAGATTAGTAAGCTATATGGGTACATATTCACAAGCATCAAATCCTGCTACATTATTTGGTAAGCCTAGCTATACGATTGCTTACAATAATGCAGGCTTAAAAACTAAACTTACTGCATTTAAATACAATAATGATGGCACACTTGGATATGAAATTCACCAATTCGACCCTACAGAATTAGTAAGTGGAACCAGAGCAAAAGTACAGGCAGTAAAATATTTAAATTATAATTTAAGAGGTTCTTACAAAGATATTCAGGTAGACGATGAATTAAATAATACTAATAACCTTATTCAAGAATATGAATATGACGGGTGGAACAGATTAACAACAGTACATGCCAATAATATTCAGATAGCACAATATAATTATATTGATGAATTAGGTTTAATTGAAAAAGTAAAACTATACAATATTGGTGAAAACACCTGTACTTTACAAACCGATGAAATACAATATTCATATGATGTTAGAGATCGACTAACAGCTATAAACAATCATTTTTTAGAACAAACATTGTACTATGATAACAATACACCAAATACAGGCAGTGGTTTAACCAATGTATTAAGTTCAAACAATTACAATGGAAATATAAATGCAAATAAAATTAAATACAACGCTAACTTAGCAAGTAACTATTCAGGCATGGGTAGTTGTATGGATGAAGAAACCTATTATGGCTACACCTATGATGGCATGAATAGGCTAACCAGAGCAGATGCAAGTGTTATGAATGTGTTAGGCTCAGTAAGTAGCACTGCTGACCCTGAATTAAAATATGGAGATGAACAATATACCTATGATAAAGTTGGAAACATTAAAACATTAAAACGTGGTATTTATTATTTACCCGGCACAGGCTCTCCTGCCAATGAAATAAACAATTGGATTTATTATTATACAAGCGGAACCAATCAGTTGAATGAAATAGTTCACAATACAGGCACATTTTTACAAAATGTTTCAAACTATACTTATGATAATAATGGTAACTTACGTACCGATACTAAAAAAGAAATTACCGCATCTGCTTATGGCAGAGGCAATTTACCTTCACAAATGGTGGTAGATAATGAAAATTTAAATTACCTTTATAATGTAAATGATAATAGAATTTACAAATCAAATGCTAGTACAAACAAGAACGAATATTATTTGCAAGACCAAGCTGGCAGAACAATAGGTATTTATGATTATGATTCAGAAGAATGGACTTGGTATGCATACGGTAAAGA
>JAEUTT010000501.1 GCA_016787165.1 Bacteroidia bacterium
GCCAATGCCATTGGTTGTTGGAGCATTAAAACGTTTAGAATTAATGCGTACAAAACCAGAATTGAAAAATAAATTATGGGAAATTACCAATGCTTTACAATCGGGATTAAAAAATGCAGGGTTTGAAATTGGCGAAACTAACTCTTGCGTTACGCCTGTGTATATGAATGGTTCTATACCAGAAGCAACCAATTTAATTTTAGATTTACGTGAAAACTACAATATTTTCTGTTCAATGGTCGTTTACCCTGTAGTACCAAAAGGAATGATTATTTTACGTTTAATTCCTACTGCTGCTCACACTTTAGAAGATGTAAATTATACCATTGAATGCTTCTCTAAATTGGTGGATAAATTAAAATCAGGACAATACATGTCGGATAAAATTGCAACATTTTAAATAAATAAAAACTACTATATAAATGAAAAAGACCATATTATTTGGCGTTTCCATGTTATTACTTGTAATTGTTATTAGTTCTTGCGGACATCGCGATTGCCAAGGACGTAAAAAAACAGTTAGAACAGAAATGGGTGGATGGTTATAAACAAAACAAAAACATGAAGAAAAAACTCATTCTACTATTTGTTGCATTCATTGCCGCAAATGTATCCTTTGCTCAAGGAGCAAAAAAGAAAAGTCCGGTTGATGGTAAAATTTTTGCCATTACGCATACTGAGCAAGGAAAGAAAAAGCCTGAGCCAATAAAAGATGAAGTAAGTTTTATGACTGGAAAGTTTAAGTCAATGTTTGCGTCACAAGCTGGTTTTATTGGGCAGCCCGATTATGAATATGAAATAGATTCTACTTCCGGAAAAATTATCGTAAAATTTACTGCAGAGTTTAAAAACAATGAAACACAAGAACGTTTTTCATTGGAAGGAACAGTGGATGACGATAAAATAGAAGGAACAGCTATTATTCGTAAAAAAGGAAAAATAGAATCTACTTTTTCATTTAGTGGAACTCAAAAAAATAAAAAGAAAGCACGTCCTGCACCGGCAGCTAAAGTTGCACCTATTGCTACCGACAGCACCCAAGTAGAAGAACCAAAAGCAGAATAAGTTTTTTTAAGCACAAAAAAGGCTGTTACTATGTAACAGCCTTTTTTGTTTATGAATTGTCTCGTCCTGAAACAAGTTTACACAAAAGTAAACTACAACAATACAAACTGATAAACTTTTGCCTATTCTAAACAAGTATATTTTTCAGCAGCTTCTTTTTTAGTACAAAAATTAAAATGCCACCACTCAGTGGTAATTGGCATAAAACCAGATATTTCCATTATTTCTCGCAATATTAAACGATTATTTAATTGCTTAACTGTTAATTTCCCTTCTTTTAATAATCGTTCTTCTTCTTTTGGATAAGCCAAGTCACCAAAATAATCGTATGGTGTTCCCATGTCTAATTCATAACCATTTGCATCTATAATACTAATATCTACTGCTGCACCATAATTATGCAATGAACCCGATTCTGGATTAGATACATATTTTAACTTCTCAAAATGAGGCATATCTAACAATGTCCACATTTTATATTGAATGCTTTTGGGACGAGCACCATCATATATAATGAGCGAATAATAAGGGAATTTTTTTCTTAAAAGCGTTTGCGCATTTTTAATTTTTTGAGCTACTTCGGGCAACAAATAACATTTATTAAAATTGCCATACATATTTACTCCAATAAAATTATTCTCGGTTGCATATTTTAAATCAAGCACAACAGAACTATCAATTGTTTGAATATCAACCAAACCGGCATCAATGGCCGCCAATTCTATTTTGGTAAGCTCTGATTGTTTTATGCTATCAGCCGTTACTGGCGCTTCAAGTTTAACACCCTCAACAGCATCATCTGTAATAATAGCTTCAATAGTATCTACAGTAACGGGGCTGTTACAAGCAACGATAAGAAAAATATAAAAAAGAAAAGCAAATTTGTTTTTCATGCTACAAATTTAGTAATATTAAATTCTTGTCTAACTTTGCTACTTATGACTACACCCTCAAAAATATTAATGATTAAACCCATTAAATTTGGCTATAATGAGCAAACAGCCAATAGCAACTCATTTCAGGTATTAGAAAAAGAAAATGATACTAACAATATACAAGAGCGAGCACTTAGAGAATTTAATGATTTGGCATCCAAATTAAAAGAAAAAGAAATTGACGTTACAATAATTGAAGATACTTCAAAACCACATACACCCGATTCTATTTTTCCGAATAACTGGATATCATTTCATGAAAACAATACAATGGTATTGTACCCAATGCTTGCTGAAAACAGAAGACGAGAAAGAAGAACGGACATCATCACTCATTTTTTAAAAGAATACCAAACAGTTATTGATTTAAGTCAACAAGAAGAAAATTCATTTTTTTTAGAAGGTACCGGAAGCATCGTTTTTGATTATGAAAATAAAATAGCGTATGCTGCTATTTCGCCTCGAACAAATAAAAATTTAGTTTATGAATTATGTAAACAAGTAAACTACACTCCAATTGTGTTTACTGCATTAGATAGCACAAATGCTGCAATATACCATACCAATGTACTAATGTGTGTAGGAACTACATTTGCTGTGCTTTGTGCAGAATCTATACCTAATCAAATTGAACAACATCAAATCC
>JAEUTT010000506.1 GCA_016787165.1 Bacteroidia bacterium
ATAAGTATTTGAATACGAATTATCTGTAGGTAGAATCGTTATTACACTTTGATTAGCTAAGTTAAGGCTGCTATCAATGGAGAGGTTGTAAACCTGGTAATTAGTACTGCTTGTGCTATTTTTTGCTTTAATACGCCATTGGTAAACACCCGGATGTAATGAATATGAAAATTGATTTGAAATAATAGTAGTATCCAGTACAAGTTGCTGAATAATAGCAAAATTTGGACGTACAATTTGAAGTTCGTAACCTTCTGCTCCTTCTACTTTATTCCACCAAAATGTGATTGAAAAATTAGGCGAAACATAATTATCAATTGGTGATAACACATGTATTGATTTATTAGCAAGGTCGGTTTCAATAAAGTTTTCACATGAAGTCAATGCAAGTATGACGATGAAAAATGAAAACAAGGTTTTTAATTTAAATTTATTCATTTGATTTTTTTTTAATTTTTTGAATATAAATGCTAGCAGTCAGAATCATTTCTTTGCTTTTAAAATCTTTTTTTAGTTGATATTTTACAGATGATATTTTCCCTAGTTTGCTTTTCTGCTCAAGTATATAAACTAAATTTAAGAGAGTGTTAAAATTGCCTTGAACTAAAAAGTTATTAGTTTCTATAATAAGCTCTCCTTGTTCATGAATGGTGGTTTTTGGGAATTCTCTAAGAATCGCTTTTTGAGATTGGCAATATTCAGTTACCAATTCAAGAAGTGCTTGTTCATTATTTAGTTCTTTTGGATTAAGTGTGCCAATTTTCGAATCAATAAGTTTAAGCTCCTTTTTTAGCTGTTCTGCTGCTTGAGGTGCATTGGATGCAATTTCTAGTTGTTCTGAGCCGGCATTTACAGATTTAATAACTTCTATCGTTCTTTTAATAGCAAAGTTGTAAATAATAAGCATCATACTTACTGCAATAAGCAATAGTAATTGGTTCTTTTTTTTGTATGATAAATTTTTCAACAAATTAATTTAGTTTTATTTCAATTAAAAAATCACCTTTTTCATTCTTTGTGTCTTGAAAGTAATTAATCAACACAACATCCTTCACCCAGTTTTTTGCTTTTATATTTTTTATCCAATCGTTTACATCTATACTTCTTTGAGATTTTCCTGAAATGAAAATTGTTTTTGTTTCAAACGCGAACACATTTTCATCTTGGTTTGCTTCTTTCTTTTTTATTGGATGAATATAAAGCTCTGTCCATTGAATAGATGATGGTAAATCAGTAGCTAGTCTATCGGCATAAAAAGATGTTTTTGAGCTTTCAAGAAGCCCATTTTGTTCCAAAAATATTTTTTTCTCTTGATACTCTTTTTTTAATAGTTCAAGATTTTGTATTGCAGATTGATTAAATGAAAGTTGATTGTTTATGCCTGTGTTTACATTCCAATAATGATTAAAAATAAAATAGTTTATAGTAAGCATCAGTAGAGTGATAGCAAGCAGAGCCCATCCGTTAAACTCAAACTTTATTTTTTGTTTATAATCATCTATAATATTTGATATAATAGCAGAATTTTCAATTGAATTTAGTTTGTTTCCATTTAAGGCTACAAATGCTGATGAAAAACTAGTAATTGTATCAGCATTTATTTTTGAGTCAGCAATGTAAAAGTCTGTATAATTTTGATTTTCTATGTTTGTAATTACGTCTGAGATAGAGCCATTGGCAGTATGTAGAGTGTAGCCCGGAAGTATAATCGAGCTATTCGTCAACATGCCATTATTTAGAACATTTAGCATTAAATTGATAGAAAAAGGGCCAAGCATTACTGAACTAATATTTGTAATTCCTTTATTGCTGAGCTGTGTAAATATGTTTTCAATTACAGAATTTCTAACAACCGATAAGATCATTGAATTGTTGTTAATAATTGTTTTTTGAAATGAAAACTCATTTATATTCGCATTAGGAAATACTTTTCCTAGTAAGGATTTATCGTCTTCGTTTTCTGAAATATTTATTTTTTTATGCAAAATACCTTTTCCGTTTAATGTTATAATTAAAGGAATTTTTTTGTCAATTAACTTAATTAT
>JAEUTT010000507.1 GCA_016787165.1 Bacteroidia bacterium
GAAGAGTTTTCAGGAATGTACATCATTAAAATAGAAAATGAAAAAGGTGCTGTTACTAAAAAGTTTGTTAAAAAATAAATTTGTAATAAATAAGTAATAAATTTGTCAATATTAATTTGAACCCAAAATGAATAGACTAATAAGAATAAGCTTTATACTTTTTTTACTTACAGCCCCTTTTTTGGCTACAACCTCTAAAGGAGCTTCAGGAGGTATGGGTATGGGACCACCAGCTCCTTGTGGCGGGCCTTTCCCTCCATGTCCTGTACCATTAGATAGTAGCGTATGGATGCTACTAATTGCAGGTATAAGCTTTGGAAGCTACAAAATATATAAAGTAACTAAAAAAAATCCCGCTTAAAAACGGGATTTTTTCTTTCACATTTGTTTAATGAAATTTATCCTCGAATATTTCAAAAATCCAATCATTCGATTTTTGATACTCTTATTCTCTCTTTATCTTTTGTGGTTTATCCTTTACAAAGTGTGGATACAACCCTATACCTCAGCCGATATATTTATTGTGAATTTAACCATAGACATTTCTAAATTTATTTTAGAACAATTTAGCTATGCCGTTTTTACAGGAACAGAGCGACTTATAGGCATTGACGGCACAGGAGGTTTGTGGATTGGAGATAACTGCAATGGCATTACACTGTTTGCAACTTTCACCTGGTTTATTGTAGCCTATCCTAAAGGGGAATGGTGGAAAAAAGCACTTTACATTATTATTGGAATAAGTTTAATCCAGTTGTTAAACATATTAAGAATTATTGCATTAGCAATATTAGATACTAAATCAAGAGCTTGGACGGAATTTAATCACACCTACACCTTTACCATTATTATTTATGCATTCATCTTTTTTATGTGGATGAAATGGGTAAATAAAAACGAGTAGTAAAATCTATTTGCTGATCACAACTCTTGATACGTACTGGCTTCCATCGTTAGAAGTGGAACGAACTAAATAAATACCCGCAGGTAAAAAAGAAAGGTCCAATGCCGATTTTGAAACCAAATTATTGAGTTCATACACAATTTGACCTGCTTCATTTAATACCGTACAAATAGTTGTTTGTAATGAACTATTAAAATAAAAAACACCATCAACAGAAGGATTTGGGTAAAGTTTCACCACATAATCATCTCCCGCAATTAATTCATTTTGAATAGCAATCACATTCGAATAGGTGTATTTTCCGTCAAAATCAACCTGTTTTAATCGATAATAGTTTAACCCTTTTCCTGCTGTTTGGTCTAAAAAGCTATATTGGATAATTGATGTTGAATTTCCGGCACCATTAGTAGTTGTAATTGGACTATAATCAACTCCATTTATACTTCTTTCTAACTGAAAATAATCATTGTTTGTTTCTGAAGCCGTTACCCATTTTAGCATATTACCAGACTGAACAGCTTCGCCTTTAAAATTAAGCAATTCAATTGGCAAAGGGTTAACACCATTGGGTGCTCCAAATGTAAACGGACTAAACGAAGTAACATCAATATCTGACTGAATAGAGCCTGTTGATCCTGACACAAAAATGATAGGCGAAGATCCTTCTGCATACCATTTTAAACCGGAACCAGGATTATAATAATGTGCCACTCTTAAATCTGTAGCTGTTGGCGATAGTATTCCGCTATACGCTGCATCTTCCCAATATAATTTCACTTTACCATTGGTCCCTACTGTTGTTCGGGTTAAATCCCAATATTCTTGAGTACTTACGTGATCTAGACTTGCATCTAGTGGAGTTAATGAAGCGTAAGTTGACTTAAAATATTCTGCTCTAAAAGCAGCAGTTGTTGTTGTTGTTGTTGGAGTTATAGATATTCTTGCCCATTTATTTCCATCTCCAGTAGGAAACACAAACTCTGAAGCCGCAACAAAGCCTGTTTTAATTATTGGACCATCAACATATGATGTTGCTGATCCACCGGCTGGGGAAACAACAGACCCATTACCAATTGTAATTAAATTAGTTGTTGTTGTTATTAATCGTCCTGAGGTTAATGTAAGCTGTCTTGTTCCACTTGCACCCTGAATAGCAGTTGCTTGTGTTAATGTAACACCTCCTGTTGCTAATGCCAACGTATTAGCAATAGTAAGCGTACCGGTTATAACAGCAGGCAAACCATTTCCTGTAGCTTGTGCTAAAGTTCCATTATAAGTATAGTTAGCATTCGCATTGTAAGTTCTAACACCTGTTACACGAATACATCCGGTAGCTCCAGAAGCCGTTATTCCTTGTTCATGCTTTGTTATTAAGGTACCTAAACTATTCAATGTAAATGTTCCTGTTCCTGAAGCATCCGTTAAAGTACTTAAATTCATATTCAAAGTACCATCCACAATAGTAGAAGGATTTGCTACTGAACCTGAAGCTGTAAGTAAAGAATAATCAACTAAAGCTAATGTTGTTAAGGTAGTTAGCGTTGCACCCGAATTTATTTGTAATGAATTATATTTAAGTGTATTCGTAACAAGTGTTAATGTAGTTGTTCCTCCTGCAATTACTCCATAAAGATTATTAGATACAAATTCATCATTGGTTCCTGAATTAGGTACCCCATCACCAGAAAGTGTCACCATATTATTAGCCGATGGCAGTACATTCACATTTTGAGCAATTGTACCATCAAAATTTAAAATCAAACGATACGATTCGTCTCCAAAAGCAGCATAACTTTTATGATGAAATCCAATGATTGGCGATGTAGAAGTGTATACAAAATTTCTTTTTAATAAAAAGGTTATATCTTTTGATAAATCCACAGCACCAATTGCAGCTCCAGTATTAGGCGAGCCGGCTATAATTTGAGCGGTTCCTGTAACACTTACTGCTCCCCAAATAGTGATTATTCTGTTTCCTGTTGCAAATAAGTTTTCGCCACCAGAAACTTGTAATTTTGAGCTTCCTGTTAATACTAACAAGTTGGTTGCAACCGATGTAGTTCCTATAGAAAAATTAACATCCGGAAAACGAAGTATTCCAGTACCTGTTGAGTTAATGGTATAATCATTACGTACTCCAAAACCAGTTGTTCCAAAAACGATGGATGATGTTTGAGCCGTTGAGTTCCATAAAATTTTACCAAACAATTGCCCACCACCATTTAGGTTGGTAGCAGAAACAATACCTGTTACTTGTAAAATAGATGTTGCATTCCATGTAGCTGTAGGAATTGTTCCACCATCTACATTTTGCTCAAATATTCCACCAGCAAGTATCTGTAATGATGTTAATGTATTGCTTCCTAATGTTAAAAACTGATTTTTAAATCTACCAGCAGAAGCCACGCGTGTAATTCCTGTTGACAAATTCCATTCATCTGTATTAGTAGTAAATGTGCCATTAATTGTAAAATCATTTGCGGCAGATGTATTATCAATTAAAACAAAAATAGTACCTAGGTTAACTACAAACTCCTTTGCGGCCGCAACAGAACACAAGCCTGTTGATGTTGTTTGATTCACATTAAATGGGATAACATCACCACTATTAAAACCTACACTTTCAATAGTTTGTGCTGTAGTTCCATTGATATTTATAACGGTAGGGTTATCACTTGATTTAGAAACAACACCTGAAGTATGGATAAAGTTACCAGTCACATTTAACTCTGACAAACCGCCACCACCTGTTGTTGTACTAGAATTAAGATTCACATTACCTCCTGCTACTTCAAAATTTCCTGTTACATTAAAATATCCGGAAGCATAAGTACTCGTAGCAGTACTAGCACAAAGAGTTAAGGTACCCGATGAAATTAAAACATTACCTATAACATTCATTGTTGCATTACCTACATTTGTTGTAGATCCTACACCTGGGCTCGAAGTAAAAATACAGGTTCCACCTGTCATTGTAAAATTACCTGCAACATCCACCTGATGAGATGAGGTACCAAAGGAAACATCACCTCTCGTAAGCACAACATTTGTATTGGGTTCAATGCTAAAGTTTCGAGTAATATTTGTAATAGCACCTGCGGCAGTATTTTTTAAATAAATAGCATTTCCATTTGTATTTCTAATAATTAAGTCGCGAACAGTACCTAAACGAGCATTAAAATCAATATTTACAGGTTGAGTTGAATAGTTCCAAATAAAATCGCCAAACGTTTGTCCACTAATAGAGGAAGGTATAACGCCTGAGTTACCGCAAGCAATCATCTCAAACGCAGAATTTGAATCCCAAGTGGCACCAGGAACAACACCTGTTGCAATGTTTGAAGCGGGAAAATTATGTCTATAAGTTGAGCCTGAATTAAATTTACAATATGCAGCCCCACCAATATTGATAGTTCCAGAATTAACTACTACAGCAGGAGAATTATTAGCAAAAGCGTTTGCGCTAGTAGAATTACTAAAAATAGTTCCACTATTATTAATTGTTCCTGTATTAGTGATGGTTGTAACCGAAGCAGTTATTCCAATATTAATTGTTCCTACATTATTTATAACACCAATGGTTGTTGAAGATGTTGCGTTTGCGAAATTGATTGTACCATTATTTGTAATAACTCCGCTTGCACTTAGGATTAAATCTGTAGTTGCGTGATTAGCAACCGTAAGTATTACCCCTGAATTTATGACTAAAGTACCACTAACCGTTAATTGATCAGCTGTAACATCGACTGTAAGAGTAACGGTATGACCAGATTGAATAGTAATATTATTGTGTGCAGAAGTTGGTTGTACTACAGCAGCCACCCAGGTTGTACCATTGTATCGTTGCCATGTTGCTATGGCATTCCAATCACCACTACCAACAGTTCTATAATCATTATTAACTTGAGAAAAGCTAAAATTATGAATAATAAATAAAAGTATAAATAAAGCTAATTTTTTCATTGATGTTTGCTTGCATTAAAAAGGCAAACAAAAATATGAAAATATTGATTATCAACAAGTTTAAATCAACATTTTTCGAAAAAATTAGATGCTTTTGCTTTTATTTCATCACGCTGCCAAACACTCGTTTTAACAAGTCTGTTACTTGCGCCACAGGATCTTTACGAATTTTCAACTCTTCTTGAGCTATTAATTTGAATAAACCTTCCATTGCCTTATCAGTAACGTAAGCTGTTAAATCAGGATTTTGTTTTTGAACAAAAGGAACTTTATTGTATCCATTGATAATTGGATTCCAATATTTTGTTAATTCTACTTTATCAATAGCAGCCTGAACGATAGGTGTAAATTTTATTTTTAATTCGGCTGATGTTTTTTCAATTAAATAATTGGTTGCTGCATTGTCAGCTCCTTTTAAAATTGCAAAACCATCACCAATACTCATTCCTTTAACTGCATTTACAAATACGGTAGCCGCATCTTTCGAAGCCTCTTCTGCTGCTCTATTTAAAGTCATTTCAAACTGATCTACTTGTGATTTCATCCCCATTTTTAATGCCCAATCTTTCACTTTTTGAGCTTCGGATGGAAATGCAATAAACAACATTGGATTTTTATAAAAACCATCCAATTTTGAAGCAAATGCTGTTGATGAATTTGTTCCTATTGTTAATGCTTCTTTTAAACCATTAATTACTTCATCGTTCGATAAAGCACCTCCGCCAGTAGTTGCTGATGTAGCTGAATTAACAGCATCCTTTGCTGCATTAATAGATTGCTGAAAGTTTTGAGATGCGCAAGAGCTTACCGAAAAAGCAAGTGCAACAACAGAATAAATAATTGATTTAATTTTCATATTGAATATTTTTAAGATTATTTGATTTCAAATTCAAGCATTTTTTTATCTCCAATAAATGCGGATAATTTATCACCTACAATAACAGGGCCAACACCTTCAGGTGTTCCTGTATAAATCAAATCTCCTGTTTTTAATGTAAAAAATTTTGAAACGTATGCAACAACTGTATCAAATGAAAACAATAAATCTTTTGTATTTCCTCTTTGAACTGTTTTATCATTTACAGTTAAATGAAATGATATATCATTCAAATTTTTAAATTCATTTTTATTAACAAAATCACCGATGGGTGCAGAACCATCAAATGCTTTGGCTTTTTCCCAAGGCAAGCCTTTTTCTTTGCATTTAGCTTGGATATCACGTGCTGTAAAATCAATACCTATTCCTATTTCATCATAATATTTATGTGCGAATTCTGGAGCTATGTTTTTACCAGCTTTGTTTATTTTTAACACCAACTCTACTTCGTGATGAATTTCTTTTGAAAAATCGGGATAATAAAATGGTTGATTATCTTTTATCAAAGCGGTATCAGGTTTCAAAAAAAATACCGGCTCTGAAGGAACAGCTGCATTCATTTCTTTTGCATGCTCCGCATAATTTCGTCCTATACAAATGATTTTCATACTCTTTAATTATTCTATTTTCTTTTATAATAACTCTGTTTTCTCTCCTTCTTTAATGACATACATTCTTCGCGTTTGCCATTCCTCTCCGCCAACTGGCGGAGAGGAATCTCATATTATCAAAAACAGATTTCTCTTTTCGCTATCGCTATAATCAAAATGACATTGTACTTTCTCTGTGATAAAAACACTTTTATTCAGAACTACTTATTAAAAGCCAATCTTAATTTAATCTCTGTTAGTACTTTTTTTGTATACAAAGGAAAATCGCCATTCATCATCCACGCATAATATGAAGGTTCATCTCTTAATACTTGTTCAACTGATTTTCCGGTATGTTTTCCAAAGTTAAATACCTCTACTCCATTTTCATCAAACACAATTCGTCCGGCTAAATCGGCATTTTTATTCATGTTTGTAAAATCATGTAAAGCCTTGATATCATTTTTTACCGGAGTGCTTTTGTTGCCTTTCCTATCTTCAAATTCCACACCATCATACTTTTCTAATTGTGCTAAAAACACTTCGTAAGTAGCTTCTATGTCGGCTTGAGCACTGTGCGCATTTATAATATCTTTTCCGCAATAAAATTTGTATGCCGCTTTTAATGTCCGTTGCTCCATTTGATGAAAAATATTCTGCACATCAACAAAACGTCTGTTTTTTAAATC
>JAEUTT010000513.1 GCA_016787165.1 Bacteroidia bacterium
CACTAATTGGTTTAAGCTGAACTCCTCCTCTGTACACAAGAATAAGCAGAGGAATCATAAATGTAAAAACCATTGATTGGCTAAAAAAGTATGTTCTATCCCAATTAGCTTGTTGGGTATTATGCTCTGTTCGCTGATAAAAGAATGCCAATAAGAAGGTAAGCGCTATCCAAATAAAAAAGATGTACCAATATTCCATTAAAAAAGTAGGGAGCAAATGAAAAAGGTCATCTCCAATTTCTCCACCAAAAAAGTGAAATACATCGGCTGTAGTACGTTTAAGGGTAAATTTAAAGTAAGCTAAATCAACACAGTTGGCAAGAATAGCAATGCTGTTTATCATAATAAATAACCATTTTAAAATGGCTTTATACCCCTTTTTTTCTCTAAACGGAACAGGGAGTAAAAACAAAATAAAGTAAAGGGCATTTGAAAGCACAATTACCGAAAGGTCAAATTTTATAGAAATGAGGCAAATTCCGATAAGGCTAAGAAGCGATAAGTCGGAAAAAAGCGAGTAGTTGAAAGCATAAAAAAGTAGTCTGCAAATAGCGTAAATAAAAAGGAGTAGCGCTATTTTTTTAGTTAAAAGAATGAAGTTTGAATGCCATTTTTTCATTGGTTACAAAGCTATGGAAATAATCAAATTTGAAGCTTGTTTTTTAGAACGTAAAAAAAAATAAAAAAAAAATTATTAACACTTGCGTAATATGAAAAAATAGATATACATTTGCTCCCGAATTTTAAATCACAAACAAACAAAATGAAAAAATTATTAACATTAGTTGCCGTAGCTACTTTAGGTTTAGTAGCTTGTGGTCCATCAGCAGAAGAAAAAGCTGCTGCTGAAAAAGCAAAACAAGATTCTATCGCTGCTGTTGAAGCTGAAGCTGCTGCTGCTGCTGCTGCTGAAGAGCAAAGAGTTGCTGACTCAGTTAAAGCATTCGAAGATGCTAAAGCTGCTGAAGAAGCTAGAATCGCTGATTCTATTGCTAACGCAAAACCAGGTAAAAAGAAATAATTTTCTTTTACAGGCAAACAAAAAAGGAGTTCCAAATGGGACTCCTTTTTTGTTTAACATTTTTTTAGTCTTTCAACAAGCACTTAAAAATCGTTGCCACAATTTAATTGTTAAAATCTTGTTAAACATAGTTATTTGTATCTTTTTAGTAAAAACTCGTTATTACATTTGAGCCAATCTATTTTATGCGCAAACTAATTTTTGTTTTTCTTTTACTTTTGAATGCTCAAGTGTTTTCTCAACACATGCATATCTCTGGTACACTAGTTGACACCATAACTAATACTTCATTAGAGCATTCGGTAGCAATGGCTGTTCGAATAAAAGACTCTGTGATGCTTGGTTTTGCTCGTGCCGATAAGGAAGGACGTTTTGAGATGAAAAGTTTGCCCATTGATACTGTTCAAGTAATTATATCCAATCCTCGTTTTAGCGAGCAATATTTTTATGTTTTTGGTAGTTCGGCTAATTCTGTTTTTGATTTTGGCAAAATAGTACTCCCTCCTAAATCCCAACAGCTAAAAGAAGTAATCATTTACGCTTTTAAAGACCCTGTTTATTATAAAGGTGATACCTTGGTTTATACAGCCGATTCATTTAAGGTAAAACCAAATGCAACTGTTGAGGATTTACTCCGAAAATTACCAGGCATAAAAGTAGATGCCAGTGGAAAAATAACATCGCAAGGCAAGGAAATATCACAAGTGCTGGTAGATGGTGATGAATTTTTTGGTTCTGACCCAACGGTTGCTACACGAAATTTGGCTGCACAAGGTGTTGAGTCGGTTCAGGTATATGAAAAAAAAGATGAAAATGCTACAGAAGGTGGTACGGAAACTGTTCAAATAATGAACTTGAAATTAAAAGACGAGGCTAAGAAAGGCTATTTTGGAAAAGTTTCGGGTGCAAGTGATTTTCAAAAATTTTATGAAGGGGAACTGTTAGCTAATAAGTTTAATAAGCAACAAAAAATATCGGTATTTGCTTTGGGTAGCAATACGCCACGATCATCTTTAGGTTGGCAGGATATGTATAAATATGGATTAAATAATGAGATGAACTCTTTTGACGATGGGGATGGCAATACCTATTTTTATAATAATAATAGTAATAATGGTATCCCACGCACTTTAAAATCGGGGATTTATTATGCCGATAAATTTGGGAAAAATACCAAGGTTAATTTTAATTATTCGTATTCAAATAACAATTTGAATACGAAAAGTGAAAATAGAACTCAATACTTTTTGGCCGATACAAGTTATGTAACCGAAGAATTTTCGACAAGCAACCAAGAAACGGGAATACATTCATTTAATTTAGGGATTGAACAAAAAATAGATTCATTAACCGATTTAGAAATTCGTCCGAAGCTTACATTTAATGCGAATAAAACCAAAAACTATAATTCAAACAGATTTTTTACTTCAACAGATTCACTCACCCGTGAAAATGAAGTAGAAAATACCAACAAAGCAAATGGCTTTGACGCAGGAGTAAGAGCCAAGCTGACAAGACGATTTAAGCTAAAAGACAGGCAGCTGCTTTTAAGTTATAATGGAAATGCTCAAAATGATCAGTCGGACGGAATTTTAAAATCATTTAACACTTATTATTCAGGTTTATTATTTTTTAATGATACGTTAAACCAAAGGAAAGACAATGTTAGCGAAAAACAAAATCATAATTCTAAGCTGGTGTTTACAGAACCTTTTGGTAAAAAAATAAAATTGGAATTTGAATACATTTTTAATTATTCTAAAAATCACCAAAGTAAAAAAGCGCTCAATTATTTTAATGGCGAATACGCATTAAGCGATTCTTTGTTCAGCAATGATTTTGAAAATATTCAATTGTACAACAGAGTAGGTTTAAAGTTTATTTATGAAACTAAAAAAATACGTTTTGCCATTGGTTCTCGTGTACAGCAAAATGAATTGCAAAACACTAATTTAATTACAAATGCAAAGATTAAATACAGCGGAACAGCTGTTTTACCATTTTTAAGTTATATGTATCGTTTTTCGGATAATACACGTTTAAATTTTTCATATTATTCAAATGTAAACCAACCAAATGTAAATCAGCTACAACCTGTGCCTGATAATACAAATCCTAATCGAGTAGTGTTGGGTAATCCCAACTTAAATCCTTCGTTTACACATCGAATGGAAATGTGGTTTAATTCATGGAAACCAATTTCTGGAAGGCACATGTGGTCGAGTTTAAGTTTTAATATGCAGGATGATGCATTTGCCAATTCAAGTACATTTGATAGTATTGGTAGAACAGTATCACAAACCGTAAATGTGGATGGAAATTATAATGGAAATTTTTATATCGGAGGAGGAATCCCCTTTTTTCAAAAATTAATTTCTTTAGAACCCAATATAAATGGAGGTATTAACAGTTATAGTAATTTTGTAAATGGAAGAAAAAACAGAACAGAAACAGCAAGTTTAAGTGCCGGATTAAATATAGTTATTCAGTCAGACACTATCGAATTTCAGATTGGAGCTGATTATACTTGGAATCAAACCCAGTCGAGTTTAAACACAGCAAGCAATAAACCATATACTGATCAAGTGTATAATGCTGCATTTCGTTTACGACTGCCCTTTAAATTTTTATTGGAAACTGAAGTTGATTACAACGTATACAGTCAACGCTCCCAAGGATTTAATACCAATTTTGTAATTTGGAATGCAGCTTTAAGAAAAACCATTCTTAAAAATGAAAACTTAATTCTTTCATTTGAAGCAAATGACATTTTAAATCAAAACATTAATAATGTTCGAACTATTCAAAATAATACGATTACAGATACTAAAACCAATATTATAAATAGATATTTTTTATTGCGACTAGTGTATAAATTCAATAGTACAAAAACAAAAGAGAATGACGATGAATGGTAGAATAATAATAACGTTGTTTTTATTATCAAGCTTTTGTTTTCAAACAAATGCTCAAATTTTGTATGGGAAAATAACGTATGAGCGAAAAACAAATCTATATAAAAAATTTAAAGACGATAATGTAAAAGAATGGCTACGTGATGAGGATAAAAATAAAGTTGATTTTTTAGAGTTGTATTTTAATGATTCAATATCTGTTTTTAAGCCTCAGGAGAGTGATTTGAAAGAACGAATGAGCTGGGCTACAAGTAAAAATATAGTGTATCAAAATTATAATACCAACAAACGCTTAACTATAAAAAGTATTTGGGGTGAACAATTGTATGTAGATGACACAGTTTTAAAAAGAGAATGGAAAATTACGGATAGTAAACGGGTGATTTGTGGATATAATTGCCGAAAAGCAATTTGGCAAGCAAACGATAGTACTCGTATTTACGCTTGGTATTGCGATGAAATTATTCCAGCTGTAGGACCCGAAAGTTTTTATGGTTTACCCGGAGCTATTTTAGGTTTAGCAACCGAAGATGGAGGAGTAATTTATTTTGCTAAAAGTATTGAAACTTCAAAACCTAACATGGAAACAGTGATTCCTAAAAAAGGGAAAAATAAAATTTATTCTACAGCTGAATTAAAAGCAAAACTCGAAAAAGATTTTGGGAAGCAACCTTGGGGGAAATCAATGATTAAAGAAAATTTTGGTATTTGGTAAAAAGTTAGTTGTTTTTTTTTCTTTTGAATTGATTGATAAGTTTGCTAATCATAGATTCTTTTTTCATTATTCCTTTCCATCCTTCACGAACCAAGATAACTCCAGGAACAGTTATAAGTACAAAGGGTTCTGTCCATAGTTTTTGATAGGTACCTACTAGCGTTACAATAATGATGATAAAACCTACAAACATGCCGCTTGCAAAAAATAAATTATAAATCCATGGCTACTGGTTATAATAGTCTTCATCGGTTTTCTCTTTTGCCATTTTTTTATAGCTTTCCCAATCGTAATTTAAATTGGTATTGCTGTAGGTGTCATTTTTTATGGATGAACCATAGTATTGTTTTTTTCTTTCAGCATCCGCTTTGGTTGAATCAATATAGTTGAGTTTGATATCGTATAAATATCTTTTATTGTCGTCAATTAAGGTTTCATAAGCTTCGTTAATAACTAAAAAAATCTCATTTGCTTTAGGAGAGTTATTTACATCCGGATGAACAATTTTAGCTTTGGCACGGTATGCGCGTTTTATTTCCTCTACAGAAGCGGTTCTTTGAATTTCAAGTATTTTATAGAAATCGTACAATTGTCGAATAATAGGTAAATCAAATTTATGGAATATTTATGATTTTTAAGTCACATGGTATGTGAATAAAGATGAAATAAAAATGTGGGTATTTTGGTTTGGTTTTTGTAACTTTATCAAAAACAAAAACAAATGACAATGAAAAAAACATCATTTATTTTACTAGGAAGTATTGTTACTGTTATAGTAGCATTTGCACCTGCTGTTAATCCAGAATTAGAAATAGGAAAAGCCATACCAAGCGCATCTGTAAAAATGATGGATGTGTCAGGCAAAGAAGTTGCATTAAATGATTTAAAGGAGGAAAAGGGGTTATTGGTAATTTTTTCATGTAATACTTGTCCGTATGTAAAGCTAAGTGAAGTAAGAATTAAAGAAGTGGCTTCCATAGCTAAACGAAATAAAATAGGAGTGGTGTTGATTAATTCAAATGAAGCACAACGCGATGATGAAGATTCATTTGATGAAATGAAGAAATATGCAAAAGTGCAAGCGTATGATTTTAGTTATGTATTGGATAAAAACTCTCAAGTAGCCGATGCTTTTGGTGCAACCAGAACACCTCATGTGTTTTTGTTTGATAGCAAAGGTTTGGTGTATCGTGGAGCAATAGATGACAATATCAAAGATGCAAAAGACGCAAAAGAATTGTATTTAAAAGATGCTTTAATAGCAGTAGGAAGTGGGAAAGCAGTAAAAGTTAACTCTACAAAATCTGTAGGGTGCTCAATTAAGCGATTAGACTAACTCTCGTAAAATAAAGCATAAAAAAATCCCTTGAAATTTAATTTCAAGGGATTTTTTTTATTTATCTAAATCTTCAAAATTTACATCTGAAAAGGAATTGCTACCTGATGATTCAGGTTTGTATTCCGGACGAGGTTCAATAGCTGGTGAATTAGCTTTGATATGGTCAATGGATTCATTTAAGCCTTCCATAAACTTTTCAAAATCTTCTTTGTACAAAAATAATTTGTGTTTTTCGTAGGTAAATTTCCCATCATCGCTAAAGCGTTTTTTGCTTTCAGTGATGGTCAAATAAAAATCGTTTCCTTTTGTGCTTTTTACATCAAAAAAATACGTTCTTTTTCCAGCTCTCACAGATTTAGAGAATATATCATCTCTATCACTACCATTTTTTTCAAATCCTTCTTCCATCGTCATAAGTTGAATTGTTTTTCAGTTTTATTTATATTGTTAAGCAAATGTTTAGAAAAAAAATTGCTAAAACAAGCCTTGTTAATAACTTTTAATAGCTTGTTAATTACCTTTTGTGGACGAGCCTCTTTACTTTTCATTCTCTAATAACTGCATTTTATATAGATTGTAATAGTTACCCTGTTTGTTCAGTAGTTCTTGATGCTTCCCTTGCTCAATAATTTCGCCATTCTCAAGCACTATTATGTGATCAGCATGCTTCACGGAAGATACTCGATGACTAATAATAATAGATGTTTTATCTAGCATTACTCTTTTTAAATTGCGGAGTATTTTTTCTTCCGTTTCGGTATCAACAGCCGAAAGACAATCATCAAAGATTAAAATTTGAGGTTTTTTAATGATTGCTCTTGCAATGGAAATGCGTTGTTTTTGTCCGCCCGACAAAGTAATTCCTCTTTCGCCTACCATGGTTTCAAATTTATTAGGAAAACCTTCAATACTTGAATAGATGACAGCATCTTGAGCCGCTTGCATAATTTCATCGCTTGAGCTATTCTCTACTCCAAAGGCAATATTGTTGGCAATCGTATCTGAAAACAAGAACACTTCTTGAGGAACATAGCCAATAGAGCTTCTCAAATCTTCAATATTGAGGTGGTTAATATTGGTGTTGTCAATTTTTATTTCGCCTGAATTCAAGGTGTACATCCGGCAGATTAAGTTCGCAATTGTAGATTTTCCGGAACCCGTTTTCCCAATAATTGCAATCGATTTTCCTTGTTCAATTTTGAAGGATACATTATTTAATGCAACTGTTCCTGAATCAGGATATGTAAAGTTTACATTACTAAATTCAATGGTGCCATTGATTGCAGTTTTTTTTGTTATTGTATTTTTAATTTTGGGTTCGGTATGTAAAAATTCATTGATTCTGGTTTGCGAAGCGGCAGCTCGTTGAATTAAGGATGTTACCCATCCTAGTGATGCTATTGGCCATGTTAGGCGGTTTACATACACCAAAAATTCGGCAATGTTTCCAAACGTTATCCCTTTATTTTCAATTACAAGTTTACCTCCAATGTAAATGGTGAAAATACTACTCAAGCCAATCAATAAAATCATAAATGGCTGAAATAGCGACTCTACTTTTACTAAATCCATTGTTCTTTTTTGATACTCACAGCTTTTGTTTTCAAATTCTGTTGTAGAATACTTTGTTCTGCCATACGCTTTTAAAATACGTATACCAGAAAAAGCTTCTTGTGCATGCGATGTAATATCAGATAGTTGAGCT
>JAEUTT010000294.1 GCA_016787165.1 Bacteroidia bacterium
GTTTTTTTATTAGATTTGGTGTCATAAATACATACCGGAGATGTTTCCTAAAAAATTACTTGTCTTTTTTATTACTATTATTTTTACTTTTACTACTAAAGCAGAAGGTATTAGATTATCATACGGTTGCTACTCAAATAATGATACTATTAATTTAAATGTTGTAAAAAAGAACAACTATTTAAATTTATTGGGTGATGGAGCTGAATCATTTATGATTACCAGCTGGGAAATGCATATTCACTTTAAAAAAGGAAAAAAAATAGTAAAACTAAAACCTTCAAAAAACTCAACCTTGATTACGCGTCAAATGAAAGATGAACTAATGAGAGGTTGGAAAAAATTTAGCCATGTTACTATTGAAAATATAGTAATAAACGCAATTAATGACGCTTCTGTTACTTCTTCATTGCCAACCATTACTTTTTATTTAAATGATAAAATGTTTAAAACCTGTGATGAAAAAACGGTTATTACTCAAAATTCATTGGAAATTAAAGTGTCATGCTTTGGTAATGGTGATAAAGCTACAAAAGAAGAATTGTTACGTTATTCATCATTAACACTTACTAACTATAATTCTAAAGTAAATACCAAGCTTTTATCATACAACTGTGTATTCTCAGGAAAAGATCCTAAAAAATATCCAAACGGCTCAATTACCATTGCTAATAATGACTTAGCATTAAACATTGAAACATTAAAACAAATTAATAAAATGAATATTGGTGATGTATTTACTTTAAAAGACATTACTATTGAATTTAGCAACAGCAAAACTAAAAGTAAAGAAGTAACAGTGGTATCAGATGTAGGAATCACCATTGCAGAACAAGGCAACCGACCATGTGGCGAACGGATTTCTCAACGTATTGAATATTCTGGAAAATTGTTAACTGGCTTAAAAGGCAATATTGCTGTACCTAATCAAAAAGTAGCACTACAAAATTCTAAAAATGAAATTGTTCAAGTTACCGTTACTAATATCTACGGTGATTTTACGTTCACTAACTTAAGTATAGATGAACACTATTTAGTAAAAGTGGACATAGAAGATAATTCAAAAATAAAAGACAGTAAATTATTCATTGCACGACAAGATGGAACTGTTGTGAAAAGTTTTGTAAAAAATAATAACACCTTTACTTATGAATTAATTCCGACAGAACTAACAACCCTCTCGCGTGAACAAGAAGAGGATACAGAGTTTAAATTACGAAAATTCAGTTATTCAAATCAAACAGAGCTTACTGTAATTGAAAACATTTATTTTGATTTTAACTCGGCTGAAGTAAAAGATGAATCTATGCGAAAACTAGATAAAATCATTGGTGTAATGAAACAAAATCTTGAATTAAAACTTTTAATTGCCAGCCATAGCGATTCAAAAGGTGATGATGCATACAATCTTAATCTATCAGAGAAACGTGCATCAAATGTAATGGATTATTTCCTAAAAAATGGAATTGATAAAATTCGACTTTCGGCAAAAGGATATGGCGAAAGTCAAATTATGAACCGTTGTAAAAATGGCGTGGAATGCTCTGAAACAGAACATGAGCTAAACAGAAGAACCGAATTTAAATTTAAGAAATAAAAAAGGAGCGAAATTTTATTTCGCTCCTTTTTTATCTATTCTTTTTCTTATTCTGTTAAATCAAAATCTTCTAAGAACTTCGTTGTGTAATCACCTTTAATAAAACGTTCATCTTTCATTAATCGTAAATGAAAAGGAATGGTTGTTTTAACCCCTTCAATTACATATTCACTTAATGCACGGTGCATTTTAGCTATTGCTTCTTCACGTGTTTGAGCAACAGTAATTAACTTAGCAACCATACTATCATAATTTGGCGGAATTGTATAACCAGCATAGATATGTGAATCGACACGAATACCATGCCCGCCAGGAGTATGTAAATTAGTTATTTTACCTGGCGAAGGACGGAAACCATTAAAAGGATCTTCGGCATTGATACGACATTCAATCGCATGTAATTGAGGGTAATAATTTTTACCTGAAATAGGCACACCTGCTGCCACTAATATTTGTTCACGTATTAAATCATAATCAATTACTTCTTCTGTAATTGGATGCTCCACCTGAATACGAGTATTCATTTCCATAAAATAAAAATTACGGTGCTTGTCAACCAAAAACTCAACAGTGCCAACACCTTCATACTTTACGGCCAATGCTGCTTTTACAGCTGCATCACCCATACGTTCACGCAATTCATCTGTCATAAAAGGAGAAGGAGTTTCTTCTACCAATTTTTGGTGGCGTCTTTGAATA
>JAEUTT010000559.1 GCA_016787165.1 Bacteroidia bacterium
TTAATGTGGAGGGCCTTGCTTTTTTAAATGAAAATCTTGGTGATACACTTTGTTTTGTTTCCAGCACAGGAAGCAGAATACAATTTGTAATCATAGAGAAAACGCTTTCTGGTAGTTTTCCAAAGCCTTGCCAAGTTGCAGAAGTTACTTGTTTTTGCCATTCTTGTACATCGTTTGCACAAATTGTTGCAAAAAGCGATTCTGTTCGTGGGGGCAATGACCAAATTGTAATTAGTATTACTACAGATGATTTAATTGGGAACGATGCAAGCAAAATAATGTTTAGCGCGTATGATAATTATAGCACCCTCGTTTTTAAACCACAAATCAAACCTTCTTATGAAGACTCTTTGCTGCTTTCTTTAACAGCAAACGGAAATACCTATAATAATGTTATTAGTCATACTGTTGATACGCTTATGGCAGGACAAGAAATGGTGGATATTTATAAAACATACTTTAATACATCAGTCGGTTTTGTTGGTTTTTATGACAGAAAAACAAGAGCGTTTTATTGGAGAGAAGATTAAAAACAAAAACCTCCACATTGTTTAGTGGAGGTTTTTGTTTAAATAGATTAAAAATTATTTTATAGTGCCTTTTTCTTTGGCTTCTTTATTAAATCGCGCCTGCATACGTAACCAAACAGCAGTTAATGCTCCAATTAAAATCCAAAAAAAGATATTTGGACCATTGCCTAAAGCTTCAATAATTCCAAATGACCATTGGCAAAAATCGCCTATTCCGTTAAACACATCTGTCATGTTCATAGCTGTAAGTTTTAAATTTAGTGCTCAAATGTAAACAAAAAAATTAAAAGTCATAAAATTTTAGACTAATTTTAGAGATTCTAAATTATGATTATTCGTTTTTTTAAAACCAACAATGTGCTGGCGGTAATATTGTTACCGTTTTTTGCTATTGCTATTTGGTCCTTTGCCATTTTAAGTCCAGAAGTTTTGCCCACCAAACACACAATGCCTTTGTTTGAGATGTGTGGTAATTTTTTAAATTCGGTTAAATGGTTAAGCACATTAATTGCCATGATGCTTGTTGTGGGACAAGCCTTTTTACTCAATTATATTATCAATGAAAATGAAGTGTTGAAAAAACAAAGTTATTTGCCTGCTTTGTTTTATTTACTGTTTTTAAGCAACAACAGTTCTATGTTAATGCTTCATCCTTTATTGTTTGCAAACCTTTTTTTGCTCTTCGCGCTTAATAAACTAATGAGTTCTTACAGAAAGGATGTTGCTTTTTCACAAGCATTTGATGCAGGTTTATTGCTTTCTTTGGCCTCTCTTTTTTATTTTCCTTATGTTTTATTGTTTCCTGTTTTAGGTATTGCTTTTATTTTATTTCGCCCCTTTGTTTGGAGAGAATGGTTCATTTCTTTTTTGGGTGTTTTGGTTCCCTATGCATTTGTAATTACCTATTATTTTTGGAATGGCACTTTAGATTACCTATGGTATGATAAAATGTTTTTTCCTTTTTTAAGAGAAAAGCCTAGCTTGGATATGCCAGATAGCTTTTATTATATGATTGGTATTGGATGGATTGTAATTTTTCTGTCTTTTTTTACCATGTTCGGCAGTCTTTCCGGTGGCTCTCAACGAAGTAAAAAAGGACTAATTTTATTTATCTGGTTATTTTTTATGTCGATTCCTGTTATGCTAATTGCACCAGAAATTTCAACTAAATACTTTTCTGTTTTTGCTGTTCCTACAGCAGTTTTTTGCGCTAATTATTTTTTAAACATGAAAAAAGAGTTGATAGGAGAAATTCTGTTTTTATTGTTGATTGCATCCCTGTTTGTTAATTTGATTAGCCATTATTTTTAGGTTTTCATTTGTCTAAGGTTTTTATGCTTTTATAATAACATCTGTTAATGAAATGTTAGTTTTTTGAAAAAGTGCGATTTTTTAAAAAACGCCCTAAAAACGCATAAAACTTTCGCAAAATCAACAAAAAACGCCAAAAAAGCCGCTTTTTTAAGTAAAAAATAGTCTTTTTTACAGTCGCCCTTTACGGGAATTAAGCCTAAAATGTTAATATTTTAATCTTCCTTTTCCAGATTTTATAGCATAACTTTACAATGGTTATTAAATAAGTTAAAATCAAATTAAAAATTTTGCCATGAGTTTTATAAACGAAGCTACCCCGTCAGTTACGCTAAAAAAGAAAAATATTCTTCCTTTGGTGGAGTACTGTATCGAAAACAAAATTGATTATACCGTAAAATCAAAATCAGAAAACTCAGACGAGTTTGATGTAGAGTTCTTAATAAACAATACTAAAAAAGCAATTGCTTTAGGGATGTGTTTAAAAGAGCTTAAATTGGAACTAAACGGACTTAGCGTTACACCTATTTCTGCAATAAAAGCAAGTAAAAAAGTGTTGCCAGCAAAAGAAACCGGATTAACTGTTCCAAGCGGAAATAATGCAGAATCGGAAGCAACAATGGCTTTTGAAGATGCATTACAATTTGATTTGGGAACTTCGAATTAATTGGAGCTTGCTACTAAAATTTTTATTTGAGCGCCTCGAGCAATCGAGGCGTTTTTTTATTTTTTATAAAAGTGCATTTCTTGAATGTACTCCCACACTTTTTCGGGAACAAAATAACGAATATCTTTTTTGTTTTTTATAGCATCACGAATAAATGTTGATGATATTTCAATCACGGGAGCATTTACCCAATTTACTTTTTTATGTGTTTTTAATATTCCGCCTTCGTGATTCGTTCTAGGGTATATATACAATTCTACTTGTTTTAATATTTCATCGTTGTTTTTCCATTTATGAAAACTTTCTAAATTATCGCTACCCATGATTAGTGCAAAATTATAGCTGGGGTGCTTTTCTTTTAAATAAGTTAATGTGTTAATCGTATAAGAAGGTTGTGGAAGCTTAAACTCAATATCACTTGCTTTTAGTTTAATGTTTTCGCCAATAGCACATTTTACAAGTTGCAAACGGTGTTTTTCATCTAATAATGATGCTTTTTGTTTCAAAGGGTTGTGAGGAGAAACAACAAACCATATTTTATCTAAATCAGTATACTCCAACATATAGTTGGCTAGTGCCATATGCCCAATATGGATAGGATTAAACGAACCAAAAAACAAACCTACCTTCATACGCTTTAGCAAAAAAGTTTTTACGAAATTACAAATAAAAGAACAGAACCAACTATTGATTCTCTTTTGGCTTTATCCACATAAAAATATTGGGATTGTTTTCGTATTGCGAAATATCTTTGCTAAGTGTAATTACAAAAAAATCAATAAGTGGCAACAAACCAAAGCATCCGCCCAGTGTAGCAACATATACAACAGGTACCCAAGGCTTGGTTCCAAGTATTACACGGTGTGCTCCCATAAACCCAAATGGAAATGGAAATGCAAAAAGAGCAGAAAGAGCTTTTTTTTGTAATGTAGTGTCTTTAAAAATAAATTGCTTTTCGGCTAAAACAAAATTATTGTCTTGATTAATGGATAGTAGAAGCGTATCGCTTTTAAATAATGGAGGAGGGGTGGTGTTTGCTTTTGTATAAACAGAAAAGCCCAACAGCATCAATAACAAGAATGATACAATTGGACTTTTCATTTTATGATGTTTAAACTTATTTTGCAGCTTTAAAATTAGCGGCAACTTGATTCCAGTTAATCACATTCCAAAATGCACCCACATAATCAGGACGTCTGTTTTGGTAGTTTAAATAATAAGCATGTTCCCATACATCAATTCCTAAAATAGGCGCTCCTTTTACTTCTGCAACATCCATTAAAGGATTGTCTTGGTTAGGAGTAGAACAAACGGCAAGTTTTCCGTCTTTTACAATTAACCAAGCCCAACCAGAACCAAAGCGAGTAGCAGCTGCATTTGCGAATTGAGTTTTAAATTCCGAAAAGGAACCAAAGGTTTCGTTGATAGCTGAGGCTAAATCTCCTGTTGGCTCTCCGCCAGCATTGGGCGCCATAATGGTCCAAAACATAGCATGGTTGTAATGTCCGCCACCATTGTTGCGAACAGCCATTGGGTATTTTGAGATGTTTTTACAAATATCTTCAATGCTTAGTTTTTCAGCATCTGTTCCAGCAATTGCATTGTTTAAATTGGTAACATACGCTTGATGGTGTTTGCTGTGGTGAATTTCCATTGTACGAGCATCAATATGCGGCTCCAATGCGTTGTAATCGTAAGTAAGTTTTGGTAGTTCAAAAGCCATAATTATAAAGGGTTTTAAAGGATGAATATTAAATTTATTTGTCCAAAGTTATGATTTTAAATGCATTGTTTTGCAAATGAAAAAAATAAAAAAATGCTATTCTTTTGATAATCAGTTTGCTTAGATAAAAAAAAACATTACTTTTGCACCCCAGATACTAGTATTAACAAATTATTAAACAAAAAATCAAATGAAAAAATTATTCGCAATTATGTTTGTTGCTGTTGCAATGAGCATTGTAGCTTGTGGACCAAGCGCAGAAGAAAAAGCTAAAATGGAAGCAGATGCTCAAGCATTAGCTGATTCTTTATTAAAAGCTGCTAGCCAAGCAATGGAAGAAGTTGCTGCACCAGTTGAAGATTCAACTGCTACTGCAACAGAAGCTGCTCCAGCAGAAGAAGCAAAATAATTGTAAAACAATTATTTAAAAATAAAGGCTTCCTGACTTAGGAAGCCTTTATTTTTTGTTCAATGCTTGTAGTGGAATAACCTTCAACCAGCGGAATGGTAACTACTTCACCACCCTGACTTTTTACAATGTCGGAACCAACAATGTACTTTTTACTGTTCGTGTTGGTTTCATTTGCATCATAATCAGCTCCTTTTACCAATACATCCGGTTTTATAAAATCAATTAATTGCAGAGGTGTATCTTCATCAAAAATAATTACACCGCTTACAAAATGTAATGATGCAATAATCATTGCCCTTGTTTGTTCGTCTTGCAAAGGTCTTGAATCGGCCTTTCCTAAACGTTTTACAGAAGCATCACTGTTTATTCCAACAAATAAATCCCCCCCAAGGTCGCTTGCCTTTGCTAAATAATCAACATGCCCGCGATGAAGAATATCAAAGCAACCATTTGTAAAAACAATTTTATGTCCCTTAAATTTGGCAACCAAAACAGGCTTAAACAGCGTATCGTGTGTGTATATTTTTGATTGAATAACATCCAATGCCGGAAGCTTGTGTGTGTATGGAACCATTTTAAATAATTTTTTTTGCCTTATTAAAAAGAGGTAATAAAATCAATGATATTAATCCTAGAAAAAGAATGAGTGTAATTTGTGATGACCAAACAGACCATGCAAATGCAAATGAACTTGTTTCAGACGCAAAATATACGGTAGTTAAAATTTGAATAACAATAGCTTGATAAACTCCTGTTCCACCCGGAACAACTGCAATAGCCAAGCTTCCAAAGATGGTAATTACCATTGCTACTACAAATGAAAGGTTTGCCAAATCATCAAATGCACGAAAAACAACATACACCTGTAACACATATAAAAACCAAATTAAAATTGTTTGTGCAATGTATAACCAGGGCTTTTTTACATTTTTAATACTTACTAAGCCTTCTTTTAAACCTAAAACAAAAGACTTTACCTTTTCAGAAAATAAATTTTTGATTTTTTTTCTGAAATAATAAAAAATAGCAACAATTAAGATTAAACAAATTGAAATGATGATTAGCAATATTTTTTTCTGCATTAATGCATCGAGTTTTTCGTTTAATGAGTTTAAAAACAAATCATTTGCAATGCCCGATATTTTTTTAAATTCCAATGCAAGTGTTAAAAAGAAAAGCAAAAGAAGACAAATAATGTCCAGCGCTCTTTCGGCAACAACTGTTCCAAAGCCCTGTGTAAAAGGCACATTGGAGTAACGTGTTAGTATTCCACAACGTGTAGCTTCGCCAATGCGAGGAATACCAAGGTTAGCAAAATAACCAACCATTACTGCAAAAAAAGCATTGGCTGTGCTTGGTTTGTGTCCTAGTGGCTCAAGTGCTATTTTCCATCGCGTAGCTCTAAAAAAATGACTGAAGCCACTAACAACCAAAGAAAGAAGAATCCAAAAATAATTTGATTGTTGAACAGCCATCTTAATGCTGTTCATTTCTTCTGCGGTTTTGTCTTTTACAGCCAACCATACCAAAAAAATGCCGAGTCCTAAAAAGAACAACACCTTTAATATGTTACTTAGCTTTTTATTCAAAATTATTTAAGAGTATTTGTTTTGGTGTCGGGGAAAACAACGGTTGGTTGATGTTTTTTTGCTAACTCAAAATCCATCATTGCATACGATACAATAATAACTTCATGACCCAACTTTACTTTTAAAGATGCCGGACCATTTAAACAAATTACCCCGGAGCCTCTTTCTCCTTTTATAACATAAGTGGTAAAGCGTTCACCATTATTGTAGTTAAAAATGTCTACTTTTTCGTTTTCGATAAGGTTTGCTGCATCCATTAAATTTTCATCAATGGTTACTGAGCCAATGTAATCTAAATCGGCTTGTGTTACGGTAACACGGTGTATTTTCGATTTTAAAACTTCTATTTGCATAACGAAGGCAAAACTAACTAAATAAATTTAATTTGGAGGTAGATTTTTAGACGAATGAAACGGAAATTGGCAATAAAAAAGGGTTTTTTTATCCCACCATAGTGCTTTTTTTCACACCAACCATTTCTACAGCTGTTTGAATAATACTTTCAGTATCAAAGCCACACTCTATGTATAGTTCTTGTTGTTCTCCGTGTTCAATGTATTTGTCGGGGATGCCCAAGCGTTTTACCTGTGCTTGATAATTGTGGTCGGCCATAAACTCAATTACTGCACTTCCCATTCCACCCATAATACAACCATCTTCCACAGTAATTACTTTGCTATGTTTTGCAAAAACTTCGTGTAATAAACCTTCGTCAATAGGTTTTACAAAGCGCATATCATAATGTGCTGCTTTGATTCCTTGCTCTTCCAATTTTTTGCATGCTGCTACTGCAAAATTTCCTACAGGACCAATGGTTAAAAAGGCAATGTCATCACCATTTTGAATTCTACGTCCTTTACCAATGGTTATTTTTTGAAACGGTTTTTTCCAATCAACCATTACACCATTTCCGCGAGGATAGCGAATAGAAAAAGGAGAGGCATTTTCGGGTAATTGAGCCGAGTACATTAGGTTACGTAATTCTTCTTCGTTCATAGGTGAACTTACTATCATGTTGGGAATGCATCGGAAATACGCTAAATCAAAAGCGCCATGGTGTGTTGGCCCATCCGCACCGGCTAGCCCGCCTCTATCTAAACAAAACACAACGTGTAAATTTTGTAAGGCAACATCATGTACTACTTGGTCAAAAGCACGTTGCATAAACGAAGAATAAATATTACAAAAAGGAACTAGTCCTTGTGTTGCTAATCCAGCTGAAAAGGTTACAGCATGTTGTTCTGCAATACCAACATCAAAAGCTCTGTCGGGCATTGCTTTCATCATAATATTTAAAGAACAACCTGTTGGCATAGCAGGAGTAATTCCCATAATTTTTGGGTTTTTTTCTGCTAATTCCACAATGGTATAGCCAAAAACATCTTGGTATTTTGGTGGTTGTGGTTCTTTTGGAACTATTTTTATGATTTCTCCCGTATCTTTATTGAATAAGCCTGGAGCGTGCCATACCGTTTGATTTCCTTCTTCCGAAAATTTGTATCCTTTACCTTTTTGAGTAAGGCAATGCAAAATTTTTGGTCCAGGAATATCTTTTAAATCTTGTAAAACTTTGGTTAAACGCTCTACATCATGACCGTCAACAGGGCCAAAATAGCGGAACTTTAAGGATTCAAACATATTGCTTTGTTTGAGCAAAGATGTTTTTATTCCATTCTCAATTTTAGAAGCAATTTCTTGTGCGTTTGGTCCAAATTTGCTGATTTTGCCTAACAAATTCCAGATTTCATCTTTGAACTTGTTGTATGTATGAGAAGTGGTGATGTCGGTTAAATACTCTTTTAAAGCACCCACATTTGGATCAATGCTCATACAATTATCGTTCAATACAACCAATAAATTAGCGTTGCTTGTCCCTGCATGATTCAATGCTTCAAATGCTTGTCCGGCAGTCATGGCGCCATCGCCAATAACAGCAATGTGCTGACGCTCTTTTTCGCCTTTGTAAGCCGATGCAACTGCCATTCCTAATGCTCCACCAATTGAAGTAGAGGAGTGTCCAACACCAAATGTATCGTACTCGCTTTCTGAGCGTTTTGGAAAACCGCTAATGCCTTTGTAAATACGGTTGGTATGAAAAACGGATCTTCGACCGGTTAAAATTTTATGTCCGTATGCTTGATGTCCAACATCCCAAACTAATTGATCATAAGGAGTATTGAATACATAGTGTAGGGCAACAGTGAGCTCTACTACACCAAGGCTTGCACCAAAGTGCCCTCCTTTTTGAGAAACCACATCAATAATAAACTGACGAAGTTCATTGCTAACTTGAGGCAATTGCTCCAGCTGAAGTTTGCGTAAATCGCTAGGGTATTCAATTTTTTCAAGAAGAGAACCGGCCTTAAATTCCATTTAATTGTGTGGAGTATTAATTTTAAACAAAGGTAAAATAATTTTAATAATAATCACTAACAATGGAGCCAACGAAATTGTTTAAGGTATGTTGTGAGATTAACAGAATTTAAGAATTAAAAAGTATATTTGTGTTAAACAAAACTTTAATCACATGAAAAAAATACTTAGCAAGGGTGCATTCTTTGTTGTACTAGCAATTGTTTTTAGTTGTAATAACAACAGCAATAATAACAATCCAACTCCCACACCAACCCCTGCTGCAACAACAGCAGCAAAAACGTATAGAAATTTAACCTTTACTCCTGCATTGGCTTATTTTTCTACAAACGGAACAATGTCAGCTCCAATTGATTCTGCTCAAGCAAAACTATCAACTAATACAACCAAAATAGACATTACTTACATTTATAATGTTGATTACTCGGAACCAGGCTTTTTTGATCCTAAAGCACGTTCACAGGTTTGGTATTGGACATATCACTATTTACCATGGTTAAGCACGGGAGTAGAAACAAGATATTATTCAACAACACTGAATAAAAATGATTTTGATGCAGCAGCGGCTGATGAAACAAAAATTGGACAGTATTTTTCAAGTGCATCAACTGTTTTAGCCCCTCATGCTATATTTCCAACAGGTAGTTGTATCGGTGGTAGACAAACTGCTTCTCCAACATCGGAGTTACTTGGTACAGGTAAAGTGTTTGGATTCAAAAACACGGTATCTGGAAAAAGAGGTTTAATTTGGGTAAGTACTAGCCAAGGAACAGCATGGCCTTGGGCAAACAACCAAACTAAAGTAGATATTATTAGAGAGAACTAATATAAAATAGAATGAACAAAAAAGGGTTGAGCAAATTTGCTCAACCCTTTTTTGTTTGCGATTTGTTTTTTATTGTTTCACAATACGTTTTGTAATGCTATTATTTTCTGTTTGAATGGTTATAAAATAAACTCCAACAGGCAACTCAGCAATTGTAAATGTTGTTTTGTTTTCCGTTTGAACTAGTGCGCCTAATGTATTATAAACGAAAACAGCTTTCACTTTTTCATCACATTGAATGTTTATGATACCAAAGCTTGGATTTGGAAAAATGGATGGGTTAAAACTATTTGTTTGTTCATTTATGTTTGTAACAACAATGTTTACACAAGCCGAAGTGTCGGCACAAGTTCCATTAGAAACAATTACTGCAAAATTTCCACTTACACTTGCTGTATAGCTTTGATTCGTTTCGCCAGCAATTGTTGTGTTTCCATTGTTACAATCAATCCACTGATATGTTGCACCAGTTTCGTTCGAAGTGATTGTGTTTCCTGCTGTTGATGTTGTTAGTAAAGGCAACTGATTTACAGTAATTGTTAATGTTTCTAATAGCGCACATTGTCCTGCATCTGGTGTAAATGTATATGTTGTGGTAGTCGTGTTGTTTAATGCTGGCGACCAAACACCAGTGATGCTATTGTTTGATGTTGTTGGTAAGGCGGTCAAAGTTTCTCCCGCACAAATTGGTGTAACAGCTGTAAATGTTGGCGTTACGTTTGGAACCGAATTAACCGTTAATGCTGTTAGTGGTGAAATACATCCGGT
>JAEUTT010000576.1 GCA_016787165.1 Bacteroidia bacterium
ATACGCTTAATGCCAGTGTAATACTATGTCCAATAGTAAATGCGGTGATTAATAAAAGTATGGTTTTCCATTCTTTTAATGAATATACTCCACAGAGTGCTAATAGAAAAAGAATATGGTCATATCCATTCCAATCGGCAATGTGTTGTAATCCGGTGCTAAACCAAAGGTTAAAATCAGTCACAATTTTGTACTTTTGTATTGTATGCAAATTAAACAATTAATTTTTAAAATACTCTTTTGTGTAGTATTGTTTTTGCCCAATAGCTTATTTGTATCGCCAAATGTGTATTCGCATCCTTTTTATGTGAGCGTTACAGAATTTAGGATGGATGTAGCAAATAAAAAAATGAGCTTAAGTTGTCGGTTATTTACGGATGACTTTCAAAATGCTTTATTTAAGTTATATGCTAAAAAAGTAGATTTTACTAAAAAAGATGTTGCTTTAGAAACGTTAATTGCAAATTATATCAACTCGCATCTGTCTGTTTTTGTAGGAGCAAAGCAAGTGGAGTTTACGTATGTAGGAAATGAAAATGAGGAAGAAGCTACTTGGTGTTATTTTGAAGCAAAATTAAATACAACAGATAAAAAAATCCGAATTAAAAATTCCTTGTTGTATGACTTTATTGATTCTCAAACCAACTTTATTCATTGTTATTATAATGATAACCGACAAAGTTATAAGTTGGTAAATCCTGAAAACGAAAAGTTGTTTGAATTTTAGCTTAGTGCTTATTTGATATCTTTAATATATTCTTCAAAAGTGATTCCTTTTTTGAACTCTTCGGAATAAACATATTTTTTAATGATTTGCGCCCACGCTCTGTGTGATTTACGTTTGTCTAAGATGCTTGCATCAAATGCTTTTCCAAAATGAATTTTAACGGTTTGTCCGCGTTGTTTAAACATTTCATCCGGTAAAAAAAACATTTCGATGTTTGCTTTTATTCCAATGCGTTTTCTGAAATTGGCAAAGCGGTAGAAAAATTTAGAATTGTGTCCTTCAACAAACGTAGGAACTATTTTACGCTCATGGTCAATAGCTTGAGTTACAAAACTTTTTTTCCATTCCAAGTCCATGATTTCTCCGTTTTGTTTTCTAGATACTAATCCGGCAGGAAAAAAGATAACAGCATCATTTGATAGAAGAAAGTTTTCAACCACTCTTAACGAGGTGGCAGATGTGTTTTTTATTTTATTAACGCCAATAAATACATCGCCATAATTTTTTAGATTAGTCAATACATCATTTACCACAAATCGAACATCTGGGCGCAAATCGCCAATAGCTTTCACTAATGAAATGCCATCTAAGCCACCAAGTGGGTGGTTGGCTGCAATAATAATACCGCCTGTTGTGGGAACATTTTCGGCATTATAACTTTTTATATCGATATTTAATTTTGATAAAACACCTTTGTTGTATTCTAATCCATAAATATCTTTTAAATCAAACATGATGCTGTTGATTTCGTCTTCATGTAATTTCTTTTTTACCCAACTTACAGCAAACTTAGGAATCCATTTTTTTAATCCAGGAGCACGTTCACGGAGTAATTTTTCAACGTCTATAAATTTTTTATTTTGCATAAAAGAATAGGAAAATAGTGGAGTAGTTTAGGAGTTTACTTTTTTAATTTCTTTTTCGAGTTCACGAATACGATCATTCAATTTTTGTAAGCCTCTGAATAAAACATAACTACGTTGGTAATCGCCTACAGCAAATGCAGGTGAGCCTTGAACAATTAAGCCTTCTTTGTCAATAGTAGAAGCAACACCCGATTGACCTGCAATTTTTACTCCATCAGCAATTTTAATATGTCCAACAATGCCTGCTTGTCCTCCCATCATTACATTTTTACCCACTTTAGCTGAGCCTGCTACAAATGCACCACCTGCTAAAACAGTATTTTCGCCAATTTCAACATTGTGTGCAATTTGAATTAAGTTATCCAGTTTAGCTCCTTTACGGATGATTGTAGAACCCATTGTTGCTCTATCAATAGAAGTATTAGAGCCTATTTCAACGTGATCTTCAATAACAACATTTCCTATTTGAGGTACTTTTTTGTAATTGTTTTCGGAATTAGGAGCAAATCCAAATCCATCGCTACCAATTACAGTACTTGCATGAATGGTGCAATCGTTTCCAATTACACAATCATAATATATTTTTACCCCCGAATAAATCGTTGTATTGTTGCCAATAATAACATTGTCGCCAATAAATGAATGAGGATATATTTTTACATTATTGCCAATTGTTACATTTTCGCCAATGTATGCAAAAGCACCTATATAGCAGTTTTCGCCATGTTTGGCCGAAGAAGAAATAAAGCAAGGTTGCTCAATTCCTGTTTTGTTTTGCTTCATATCTTGATACATTTCAAGCAATTTTGCAAAACAAGAATATGGATCTTCAACACGAATTAAGGTACAAGTGGATTTAACCGGATTTTCCAGTACTAAATCTTTTTTAACAATTACAATAGATGCATCCGTTGTATAGATGTATGGTGTGTAAAGTGGGTTTGATAAAAAAGACAAACTCCCGTTTTTGCCTTCTTCAATTTTTGACAAGCCGGAAACTTTACTATTTTCATCTCCTTCAATTGTTCCGTTTAACAATGAAGCAATTTGTTTAGCTGTAAATTCCATTCGCCAAAGATATAAATAAATAGGAAATCCTATTCCTTCCTTATTTAAATTTAAATTCAGCTTTAGAGGCTTTTTAGGGCTAAAAACTGTTCTTTTGGGTGTAAAAAACAGGGAAAATGCTATCTCAATATCTGCAAACGATGTGAGTCTAGTTTGATGAAGATAAATAACAAAATGGTAAAGGACCATAATGACGAGCCTCCATAGCTGAAGAATGGAAGCGGAATACCAATTACCGGTGCCAAGCCAATTGTCATTCCTACATTTATGGTAAGATGAAAAAATAAAATGGAAGCTACGCCATATCCGTAAATCCGACTAAAAGGAGAGCGTTGGCGTTCGGCCATAAAAATAATGCGAATGATTAAAAATAGCTGTAAAATAATTACTATTGAGCTTCCTAAAAAGCCCCATTCTTCGCCTACAGTACAAAAAATAAAGTCGGTATCCTGCTCCGGAACAAAATCATACTTGGTTTGTGTCCCTTTTAAATACCCTTTTCCGGCCAAACCGCCCGAGCCTATTGCAATTTTTGCCTGGTTTACATTGTATCCTTCTTTTTTTAGATCCACGTCACCACGACCTAATAATACATCAATACGTACTTTTTGATGTGGCGCCATGTGTTCGTATACATAACTGGTTCCTTTAACCATGGAGCAGGCAATAAGACCCACAATTGCTATGATGAATAAATTTTTTGCATTTCGCTTAATAAACAGTACTGAAATAATACAAAGTCCGCCAATGATGATAAACAATATTAAGTTATTTATTAATAAAGCAAGTACAAATAAAATAACAGCTAAAAAGCCCAACAGAAGATAGTTAATTGATAGCCCTTCGCGGTAAAGTGTAATGATAAAGGCCACAAACACAATTGCCAAGCCTGTTTCATCTTGTAATACTTTAATGATAATAAGCGGAATACCAATAAAAAGCCGTGAAATAATAGTATTTCTGTAATCCGAAATTTTAATGTTAGAGTTACTTAAAAATTTTGCCAAGGCAAGGTTAGCGGCAAATTTCATAAACTCGGCCGGTTGAATACCAAAGTCGCCAAAGCGAAA
>JAEUTT010000020.1 GCA_016787165.1 Bacteroidia bacterium
AAATAAAACTGACATTAATTAAGCAATCCACAATGATGGTATTGCAATTTAATGTAAGTGGAACAGTGAAAGTAAATTGCGATCGCTGTTTCGGAGAGTTTGATTTACCTATTTCAGGTGATTATAGGTTGGTAGTAAAAGTAGGGGGACATGAAGTAGGTAATGAAGATGATGATATTATTAGTGTTGCAGCAAATGAGCATGAATTAGATATTACTCAAGTGGTATACGAGTATATTATGCTTTCATTGCCTCTTAAGCGTGTACATCCAGATGATGAGAAAGGAAATAGTACATGTGATAAGGAAATGCTAAAAAAATTAAATGATTATTTAATTGAAAATGATGGTGAAGAACCATCAGACCCAAGGTGGGACGGATTAAAAAATATTAAATTAAATTAGAATATAAATTAACAATTAAAACAAATACACAATGCCACATCCTAAGCGAAAATTATCAAGAGCAAGAAGAGATAGCCGTAGAGGTCATGATAAAGCTACTGCTTCAACATTAGCAATTTGCCCTACTACAGGTCAACCTCATTTATACCATAGAGCTCATTGGTTCGAAGGAAAACTTTACTACAAAGGAAAAGTAGTAATGGAAAAAGCTTCAGCTTAATTTTAAGTTGAAAACAGTTATTTTGTTAGAAGCAGTTTAGCAATTGCTAAACTTTATTTAACTTATTTAACCAATATCCTTAATTACCCATTTATGAAGATAGGTATAGATATTATGGGCGGTGATTTTGCTCCTGATGCAACTATTTCAGGTGCAATACTTGCTTATAATCAGTTACCCAAAGATGTTCGTATCGTATTAATTGGCGACAACGAACAAATTTTGGCAGGTCTTGCAAAGCGCAATGTGGATGCATCGTGTTTTGATATTGTTCATGCTCCCGAAATAATAGGAATGGGTGAACACCCAACAAAAGCTTTTGCTCAAAAACCCAACTCTAGTATTAGTTTTGGGTTTCATCTTTTAAAAGAGGGTAAGATTGATGCTTTTGCAAGTAATGGAAATACAGGTGCCATGCTTGTCGGCTCTATGTTTACTGTAAAAGCAGTATCTGGAGTTATTCGCCCTTGCATCACTTCTGTTATGCCTAAACCAAATGGTGGTGTAGGTTTAATACTAGATGTTGGCACCAATGCTGATTGTAAACCTGATGTATTGTATCAGTTTGCTGTATTAGGTTCATTGTATGCCGAACATGTTTACAACATCAAAAATCCAAAAGTTGGTTTATTAAATATTGGTGAAGAACCCGAAAAAGGAAATCTTGTGTCGCAAGCTACGCACGCTTTAATGAAGGATAGCAAAGATTTTAATTTCATTGGTAATGTTGAAGGTAGAGATTTGTTTAGCGAGTCGGTAGATGTAATTGTATGCGATGGATTTACTGGAAATGTAGTGCTAAAAGAAGCAGAAGCATTTTACACGATGATTAAAAAAAGAGGTATTAAAGATGAATTTTTTGACCGATTTAATTACGAAAATTATGGAGGAACACCTGTATTAGGTATAAATTCCACAGTAATGATTGGTCATGGAATTTCAAATGATATAGCAGTAAAAAATATGATTTTATTATCTAAAGAAGTGGTAGAAGCAAAGCTATCCGAAAAAATTAAACTCGCATTTAACTAATGACAAAAATAACTGCTGCCATAACTGCTGTTGCTGGATACGTTCCAGACTACGTACTTTCAAATACAGAATTAGAAAAACTAGTGCCAACTACCAGCGACTGGATAGAAACGCGTACTGGTATCAAAGAAAGAAGAATATTAAAAGGTGAAGGTTTAGGTACTTCTGATATGTGTGTGAAAGCTATTAATGATCTACTTAAAAAGCGTGGTATCTCTGCATTGGATATTGATATGATTATTGTGGGTACTGTAACACCCGATTATGTGTTTCCTTCTACTTCAAATGTAATTTGCGATAAAGTAGGTGCAACCAATGCATGGGGATATG
>JAEUTT010000025.1 GCA_016787165.1 Bacteroidia bacterium
GAAATGATTTGCTCACTCGGTGATTATTTGATTAAAGAGCCATTCCCGACCGATTGGCGTAAACTCTATCCGTGTAAGCAATCAATATTTGAACAGTCATACGAAGCCGTAAAGTAGTGCTTGCGTATAACAGTTCGGGGCTTAACGCAGTGGCACTTGCAGAAAGTTCAAAGTTAGCAGACAGTTTATGTGCCATTGCGTTTAAGCCCATGTTATACGCTGTTTGTTTTTTGTTTTTGTGGGAGGGAAATCATTAAATCATTAAAATATGCCTAAAATAGAATTAGATGACAATAGAATATGTAAGGAATGTAAAAAGTTTCAAACACATACTCCTGAGTGCAGTTTTGTTACAATAGAAATATTGCGACAACTATTGGATAATTATAGAAAAAATATTGAGCAAAGAATAAAAACTCAAAAAACACATTGGAATACATGGGATAGATTGAGAAAAGAAACAGAAAGATGGAGAGGAAAGTATATGATTGTAAAACATGAGAATAATGAATTAAGAAAACAGCTTAATAATCTAAAATGAAATTAAAATTTTACAATTCAAATGAAGCATTATCAAAAGAACTACTTTACAAAAAAGCGTTCAAAGAGGCTTGTTCATTGCTTGTTCTTAACGATGTTTTCAAAAGTCAAAGTAGTGCAGAACAATGTATTTTAAGAAAATTCAAACCAAAGAAAATGGAAAAATTACAGGTTAATCAAATATTGGTAAAGGATGCCAAGTTAGCTGCTGTAAAGCTAAATGAAACCAATGTAACCGTTACTAATCTTATCAATGAAACCAAACAAAAGCAAGTTGAGGCTCTCAAACTTAAAGACATAAACTGTTCAGAACTAAATAAAATAATTGATATATGAAAACTTGGACAACAAGAATATTCGCTAAGTGTGCAGAAACAGGCGAAATGACGGAGTTTTGTGGTCAAAACATAAAAGCTCCTTCGCAGAATTTAGCACACGAATACTGCCAAACACATGGGCTTGGTTATCTACATATATCAGATGAATTAATAATGGAAATACCTTGTAAACCAAATTCATTTGAACCTGATTGGGATAATGCAGTAGATTATGATTTACCACAGCAAAATTAAAACATAAAAATGAAAGATAATCAAATAACAATATTTGGATGGACTTGTCCAAGATGTATGAAAGTTCATTCGCCTTATTCAACTCAATGTGATTGTCCGCCACCAACATATACCACAAGCAGCAGTAGTTTTATTTTACCAACTACATTTCATCCTGCAACAACTGGATTTGGCGACCATACTCCTGCAAATGAAAAGGCAATGCAACAATTAAAAAAAATAACAAAAAGAGATGAAATTTTACTGCACGATTGGTGTAATGGAATGAGGCAAATGAATATTGCAAATAAATATAAAATCAGCAAAACAAGAGTAAGGCAAATAATTTCTAAATACAGAAACTTGTTGCCAGAAGAAAAAAGAATTTAATCATTAAATCATTTGTGCGTGGGCAAAAAAAAACAAAAAACAAATTGCGTATAACGGCAAAGTGTTGCTGTCAGTGTGGGAATTGGCAGCACAAAAGATTAATTAACAAACAAAAGATAACAATATGCAAAAAAGTAAAATTGAAAAAAGTCAGCCCACATTGCAGCAACACAATGTTAGCGGTTCGGGCTTCTCCGCTTTTTAGAAGTCCACAAATATTTGAATTATGTCAAGCGAAAAAGAAACAACAGAAAAAAAAGTATTGGTTACAAAAACATATACAGTAACCGTTCAACATTTTGAAGATGGAACGCAAAATATGCACCGTAGAAATGATGGTTTTAATCCATTAGAATTGATTGGCGTTGCAGATTTTATTGCTTTGGAAGTCCGTGAACAAATAATGGGAAGATTAAAACCTGATACAATTAAACGTGAAGTTATCGTGTCATAGCCTGACCGCTAACGGTAAACGGCTATGAGTAGTGGCTGATTAGAACTACTCACTTTAAATATAAAACAAAATGAAATTAGAAGCAGAAAACTTGAATGAACCACAAAGCCAGCCATTACTTATAGCCGATGTTATAAGAAGTAAATGGCTTACATTATCGGATGACGAAAAGAATATTATGGGCAGACCAAACTTTGCCTGTGGTAAGATTGCACACCGAATGCGAGCGATGGGCTTTGAAGTAGCAGAAAAGGCAGAGGAAGAACAAGCACTTGTTATATGGGCAATGCTTGAATTTTATAAGGAATTTGGCAAAGATTGGTCGGATAAGATGAACGAATTTTTGAAGAACGGGTAAGCCATTTATTTCTTATAACGTTGAAGCATTGGCGAAGAAGGGGAATTTGTGGCACTTCGCTCAATGATAGTACAAAAGTAAAATTAATAAACAAAGGCTCAATAACATTCGTCAGCCCCTTTTTTGCCAATGCAATGTTAGCTGTAGCCGTATCAAATTTTATAAAATGTCTGAACAAGAATTAATTGATGCAGGATTGCAAGAAGGTAAAAAGTCCTTCAAATTATTAGCCCAAGAAATACACGATAGTTTTAATTGGGAAAATGTACATAAAGCTATGATGGCAACTAATTGGTGTTGGTCGTTAGGCAAAGACGAAGATGGAACTCATTTAATGGGTGTGCCTGATATTGATACTTTAAAACGTAAGGCTTACCAAAAATTAAAAGAAGCATACGATACAGGCAATCAAGTTTCTTCTGGTGGGTTGTCAGCAGGTTGGGAGGGTGAAGAATTATTTTTAGTATTCACATTTGAGGAAGCGTACACCAACGGTTACAGCTAACGGCTACGCATATACGCAGTAGCGGATTTGAAATACAAAAGTTTAATTAATAACTAAAAGTAAAATAGAATGAAAAAGTTTAAAATTAGCACAATAGCCGCTATTGCCGTATATGCGATGTTAGCGGCAGTACTTCAGTCATGTTCATTTGAACCGTGTAAACATGAGCATATTTATGATAATTGTAGCACTTATCAGATAGAATGGTCAGAAGGGTTTAGACAAGATTTTGAAAATATTTATGAATATAAAATTGACGGAAACTGTGCTACAATTACAGAAGGAAAAGTATGTTTACGTTGTGGAGCAGTAATTGGATTTACCAAACGTCAAATATGCGGTAGTTTTCGTGTTAGAAGTCATACGTATTGCCGCTAACGCTGCGCTTGACGAAACAAAAGAATATCAAAAAACATGAAACAGTATAATTATAAGAAGGTTATAGGTTTCACTGAGCAGCTGCGGCAAGCGTTTGTGATCCTGGAAGATCATGGGGTTAATA
>JAEUTT010000026.1 GCA_016787165.1 Bacteroidia bacterium
TACTAAGATTTTTGAGTTGTGCAACTGTCATTCCCATTTGAAAATTACCAAATGCCTCATTAACATCCCAAGTTACCCATTCAAATTTTTTAGTTAGTGTATCATGATAGATAAAATAATTATGTCCACTTCCTATATAAGAATCTATATTTACAAAAAGATTTGATAATGCCCAATGCTTGATAAACACCGAAGTATTTAAAATGGTTTCAATTGAATCATAAAAATAAGTTCCACTATTATTAATTTTATTGATGAAACTAACCAAATCGGTCCAATCGTTTATTGTTTCATTGGTTTTTAGTTCATATTTGGTGTAATAAGATGAATGAGAGCTTCCATACCATTTTAAATCACCTGAAGGGTCGCCTTTAAACATGTTTCCTTGTTTATTATTGTAGTGTGCTTTTAAAAAATTTCCATTGTCTACTTCTTCAATAAAAGTGTATAGTCCCCAATAAACACCATTTATGTATACTCTAGAATATGAACAACGAGGAGCCGCTAATCCATGCTCTTTGCAAAAATCCAACATTAATTTTTCTCTTAAAAAAGTAGGATCTTTAAAACCGTTATTTAGATTGAATTTTTTAAGTCCATCTACATTTTGTCCACTAACAAATTCATTCATGTCTACTTTAAACGACTTTTTCTCGCTCGGATTTGAATAAGAAGAATTGCCTTTAAACTTAATTCCTACATTATTATAAGCTGTACCATTAAAAACAATATTTCCTCTTAAATATTTATCAATAGTGTAGTAATTTGTTAATGAATCCCAATAATTTGGTTGGGTAAAAGTCATATAAACATCATGAATTTGTGCGGCACTAAATATATTATCTCCTTCATTTTGAGAAAAACTTTTTTTATTAAAAAATGAAGAAGAAAAAATTAAACTAAAGAGGATCGTTTTTTTCATAATTATCTAAAAAAAATCAATTATATAAATTCAATATCTACGATATTTGACGTTAAATTTACATTAAGCCTTCGGTAAAGTATGCTTTTTTTTATATTTTTTTGTAAAAAGACAAAATCAATCCAAAAGAATTACCTTTGATAATCACAAACTACAGTTTTGATGGACAAAAAGAAACTTACAATCGAATTTTGGGAATATGCTTCAGAAAATGAGTTAGCAGAAAATGATCAGGAATTATTAAAACGAGCTAAGCAAATAACCGATACCGCTTATGCACCTTATTCTCAGTTTTACGTGGGTGCGGCATTACGACTAAAAAACGGAAAAATAATTACAGGTAATAATCAGGAGAATGTTGCTTATCCAAGTGGCTTGTGTGCCGAACGCGTAGCCATTTATGCTGCTGGAGCACATTACCCCGAAGTGCCAATTGAAGCAATGGCTATTACTTGTAAGTCAAAAACATTTCATGTAAATGAACCTTTATCACCATGCGGAGCATGCCGACAAGCCATTGCCGAATATGAAATGCGTTACAAAACAAATATCAAAATTATTCTTGCAGGCGAAACAGGAAAAATTCGTGTGGTAAACAGCATATCCGATTTATTGCCTTTTATGTTCAAAGCCGAAGAGTTGAAAAAAGTGTAAATTCTAACGGATTAACAAAGTCAAAAAATGGGTGTTTTGTTATCAATTTTATCGTAAATTTGTTTCCCTAAACTATAAGCTATGGAAAAAGTGGCAGCTAAAAATAAAAAAGTATCAACCGAAACTAAATCGGCAACAAAATTCAGCAAAGAAACCTACCTTACTTGGTATGAATCTATGCTATTGATGCGCAAATTCGAAGAAAAAACAGGACACCTTTATATTCAACAAAAAATCAGAGGCTTTTGCCATTTATACATCGGGCAAGAAGCTTTGGTAGCCGGTTCCGAATCGGTTCTTAGAAGAGAAGACAGAGTAATTACCGCATACCGCGATCATGCTCATCCTATTGGAAGGGGAATGCATCCTAAATATGTGATGGCTGAAATGATGGCTAAAGTTACCGGATGCTCTAAAGGGAAAGGTGGTTCTATGCACATGTTCTCAAAAGAGTTTAACTTTTTTGGCGGACATGGTATTGTTGGCGGACAAATTCCATTAGGCGCAGGCATTGCCTTTGCCGATAAATACAATGGTAATGATAATGTAACACTTTGTTATATGGGTGATGGCGCTGTACGTCAAGGTGCATTACATGAAGCATTCAACATGGCAATGTTATGGAAATTACCTGTAATATTTATTATCGAGAATAACAATTATGCAATGGGTACTTCAGTTGAACGTACTTCAAACGTGCATGATTTATGGAAACTTGGTTTGGCATACGATATGCCTTCAAAAGCAGTAGATGGTATGACATGCGAAACTGTTCACGAAGCTATTGAAGAAGCAGTTGCAAGAGCACGAAAAGGTGATGGACCAACTTTGTTGGAAATGAAAACATACCGTTACAAAGGCCATTCTATGAGTGATGCACAAACTTATAGAACAAAGGATGAAGTAAAAGAATATCAAGCACAAGATCCTATTGAAAAAGTATTGGCTACCATCAAAAAAAACAAATGGTTAAGCGATAAAGAAATTGAAGCGATAGAACAAAAAGTGGATGATATTGTTGCTGAGTCGGTTAAGTTTGGTGAAGAATCACCTTATCCAACACCGGATGAATTGTATAAAGATGTGTATGTGCAGGATGATTATCCGTACATTGTGGAGTAGTAAAAATTATAAAATGATGAATTATAAATTATAAATGAAGAGCATCTATGGGGAAAGATAATCCGATTTTAACAAAATCATTTGAATTTTCACTTTCTACAATAAAATTATACAAGCACTTAACAGAAAACAAAGAATATGTTCTTTCAAAGCAATTATTGAGGTCAGGAACGAGCATAGGAGCAAATGTAGAAGAAGCAATTGGAGCAATATCTAAAAGAGAGTTGACTGCTAAAATGGGAATCTCTTTAAAAGAAGCAAGAGAATCTAAATATTGGTTGAGACTTTTAGATAAGAGCCAAATGGTAAATTACGATTACAACAAAGAACTAAAAGAAATAGATGAGATTGTAAATATTTTAACAGCAATCGTCAAAACATCACAAGGCAACAATTAATTTATAATTCATAATTTTAAATTCATAATTTCAAAGAGAGTATGGCAGAAATAGTACGCATGCCCAAATTAAGTGATACAATGACCGAAGGGGTTGTTGCAAAATGGCATAAAAAAGTGGGTGATAAGGTGAAATCAGGCGAAGTGCTTGCTGACATTGAAACCGATAAAGCTACAATGGAATTTGAATCGTTTCAAAATGGAGTGCTTTTACATATTGGTGTAAATGAAGGAAAAGGAGCTCCGGTTGATTCTATCCTTGCTATTCTGGGAAAAGAGGGAGAAGATATTTCTGCATTGCTTGCCAACAATGCCGTAGCAAGTGCTTCAAAAACAGAAGAAGTTGCATCACCCAAATCCGAAATCTCCAATCCGAAATCCGAAATTAAAATTCCTGATACCGTGCAAATAGTGCGAATGCCAAAGTTAAGCGATACCATGACTGAAGGTGTGGTTGCTAAATGGCATAAAAAAGTAGGTGATAAAGTAAAATCAGGTGAATTACTTGCCGATATTCAAACCGATAAAGCAACTATGGAATTTGAATCGTTTCAGGACGGAGTATTGTTACACATTGGAGTACAAGAAGGGAAAGGAGCACCCGTAGACGCTATACTTGCAATATTAGGTAAAGGAGGCGAAGATGTTGCGGCTATTATAGCTGCGGAAACTTCGGTTCAAAGTTCAAAAGTTGAAAGTTCGAAAGTTGAAGAAAAAGTTGCACCTGTTACAGTTGCTGCTAAATCCGAAATTAAAAATCCGAAATCCGAAATGAGCGAAGTTGGTGGGCGGACCAAGATTTCTCCACTTGCAAAAAAATTAGCAGAGGAAAAAGGCATCAGCATTTCAGCTTTAAAAGGAAGCGGTGATAGCGGAAGAATTGTAAAACGTGATATCGATAACTTTAAATCAAATGGTTCATCAATGCCTGCATTTGTAGGTGTAGAAAGTTATGCCGAAGAGCCTGTTTCACAAATGCGTAAAACCATTGCTAAACGCTTAGGTGAAAGTAAATTTACTGCTCCACATTTCTATTTAACAATGGAAATTGATATGGACGAAGCAATCAAAGCGCGTGAAGCTATCAATACGGTTGCCGGAATAAAAATATCGTTCAATGATATGGTTATTAAAGCTGTTGCAGCAAGTTTACGCAAACATCCAAAAGTAAATGCATCATGGTTAGGAGATAAAATTCGTTACAATAATCATATTCACATTGGTGTGGCTGTAGCAGTGGACGAAGGATTATTGGTTCCTGTGGTTCGTTTTGCGGATGGTAAAACATTAACACAAATAGGAACAG
>JAEUTT010000034.1 GCA_016787165.1 Bacteroidia bacterium
AACATCCTATTGTAACTTTTTATGTAGGTGGTTTAAATTATCAGGCTATTCATCATTTATTTCCTCGTATTTGTCATGTGCATTATCCAAACCTTGCACCTATTGTAGAACAAACAGCAAAAGAGTTTGGTGTAACGTACCTTTATTTTCCAACAGTAAGAGAAGCATTTATGTCGCATCTGCGAATGCTTAAAAAGTTAGGTCGAAATGAAATCCGACAACTGGCAAGTGAAATGGGTTAGTTTGAAAACAAATGGTTTTGTTTTCAAAATTACGTTAATAGAGTACTCCATTGAATAGCAAATGCCATTTAAAAAAATCATTAATAGTATTGTAAATATAGGCGTTCGGGAAATGTATGCTCCTTGGGAAATTCATTTAACCCGAAAGCTAAACAGTATTTTATTAATTGCCATATTTAATGTTTCTTTAGCCATTGTCGTGTATTCTGTTTTAGGGTATAATGATTTTTTAATTGATCTTATTTCGGTTGTTGTTTTGGGCCCACTACTTTTTTTGTTTAATAAGTATTTTAATTATGTATGGGCCGCGTATTGGTTTTTTATTGTTGGATATGTATTTTTTATTTCTATCAATTTAAAAATGGGGAAAGATTCATATATGCTACTCTTTTATTTTCCTGTTGTACTTAGTTTGGTTCAGCTTTTAGGCAGAAGAGAATTGTTGAAGCATTTAATTTTCTTAGGCATATTGTGTATAATTTCTGTTTCGATTATTGCAATTGGTTTTATAAAAAACTGGGTACCTGTATTGCTTAATCAAGAAACACTAAATAATATAATGATATTGAATATCATATTAAGTGTTTTCACTGCTGTTGCATTTGTAATTGTAGTAGTTACCGAATCTATTTCGCAGGAGCGTTTAATTAATAAAATGTTAAGTGAAAAAGAGATACTTCTTTCTGAAGTGTTTCATCGCGTAAAAAACAACATGAATATTGTGACTAGTTTATTGAGTTTAAAAAAAAATAATTCCGATTCAGCTGAAGTGAGGGATGCTTTAGAAGAGTGTAGAAGTAGAGTTTTTTCAATGGCATTGGTACATCATAAAATTTTTGAACGCGAAAATGTGGTGGACCTTAATTTTAAAAATTACATTCATGATTTAATGATTGAATTAAAATCTTCTTTTGACCATAAAGGTGAAGTAGATATTATAATCGATGCCGAAGAGTTTTTTATTGAATTGTCAAATGCTATTCCTTGCGGATTAATACTGAATGAATTTGTAACCAATTCATTTAAATATGCTCAATTGCCTGATAGAAAGCTGAAAATACATATTTCACTTCAAAAGCAGAATGATTGTATTACTCTGGAGCTAAGAGACAATGGTCCAGGATTCCAAAACGGAGTTGAGGAAAAAGTAAATACATTGGGAGTAGAATTAATGAAATCTTTATCCGAACAAATCAATGGGAATTATCATTTTAAAAATGACAATGGTTTGCTTTTTCAATTAAAATTTAAGCAAGGATAGGTTGTAATGCTTGTAAGGCATCATCAATTTTTTTAATATTTTCAAATGCAAGTGTAAGTTTTCCATTGTTTTCTTTCATTTTGCATAATCTCGGATTTTGTTGTACAAATTTCAGCACTTTCGTAAACTCTTCACTTTGATAATACGGTGAATCTTGCTTTGG
>JAEUTT010000048.1 GCA_016787165.1 Bacteroidia bacterium
CGAATCTTCTTCAACGACTGCTTTAACTTTGCTTTTGTCGTTACTGATTCCACCCAAAAATGACATTACACATGTTTCACCGGCTTTTATATAATATAATAAAATTTCTTTCCCATCTTCTTCTTCGCGTAATACTTTCAAGCTTCCTCGCAATACAATAGGTAACGTTTTTATATAGCTATTCTCTTGTAAAATTACATCGCCTGCCTGAAAATTTTTAATGGTGCCATTTTCCATTAATTGTTTTTTCATTTCAGCATCTATATATGGAATGCTTATTTTTGAACTATCTGTTATCATGTTTCAAATATAGAAATTAAAAAGTATTTTTGTACTTCTAAAATGTCTTCTTCAAAAACAAAACACGATCCATTTGCAGTTCTAAAAATAAAAGAATTTTTATTTTTTTTGAATACTCGTTTTTTTTTAACGCTTGCCATACAAATGCAAAGTGTAATTGTTGGCTGGCAAGTTTATCAAATTACTAATGATGTATTGGCTTTAGGAATGATTGGTTTGGCTGAAGCAATTCCATTTATTGCAGTTTCTTTATTTTCTGGGCATGTTGCGGATATAATAAGTCGTAAAAGAATAATTATTGTTGCCACATCTTTTTTAATTGTTTCAACAATAGCACTACTTTATTTTTCATTAGACACTACTGATATTATTAAACATTATGGAACCAGTCCCATATTTATAGTTATTGGTTGTATTGGTATTATTAGAGGTTTTATTTCAGCTGCCTTTCCATCTTTTATGTCACAATTGGTTACTCGTGAGTTATATACCAATGCCGCTACATGGAATAGTACCATTTGGCATGTGGCTTCTATTGTTGGCCCTGCTATGGCTGGTTTTATTTGTGCAATAAGCTTTAGTGCTGCTTATAAAGTAAACATTGCTTTTATTGGAATTGCTATTTTTTCATTTTTTTTTATAAAGTCGAAACCATTGCCATTAAAGGAAAAAAAAGAAAGACTTTCTCAGAGTTTAAGTGCTGGAATTAAGTTTGTTTTTAGCAATCAATTAATTCTGGGTGCATTGTCATTGGATTTGTTTGCAGTACTATTTGGTGGAGCAGTGGCGATGTTGCCGGTATATGCCGATCGGATTTTGCACGTTGGTGCGGTTGAATTAGGTTTTTTAAGAGCAGCACCAGCTTTTGGCGCAGTAGTGATGGCTTTAATTATTGCTTATAAGCCACCAACTAAAAATGCAGGTAGAAGTTTATTATTATCGGTAGGTGCTTTTGGTATTGCAACTATTTTGTTTAGCATTTCTACCAATTATTATTTATCACTTTTCTTTTTGTTTTTAACTGGCGCTTTTGATAATGTAAGTGTTGTTATCCGTCATACTATTTTGCAACTGTCAACACCAAATGAAATGAGAGGTAGGGTGTCAGCAGTAAATAGTATTTTTATAGGATCTTCTAATGAAATAGGTGCTTTTGAATCGGGTGTTGCCGCACGTTTTATGGGTTTGGTGCCTTCGGTGGCATTTGGTGGCATAATGACAATTTTGATTGTACTCTTTACCGCCAAGTTTGCACCTAAGCTACGAAACTTAAATATGAAAAATATTGAGTGATATTATCCTTTTAGCGGACGAGCAAAAGCAATTACATCTTTATCACTTATTGTCTTATCGCATAAAATAATTAAACGTTCTACAACGTTTCTAAATTCTCGTATATTTCCTGTCCAATTAATTTTTTGTAATTCTTTTAATGCTTCTTTTGAAAATGATTTTTGAGGCATTCCATGTTCTTCGCAAATTAATTTTAAAAAATGATCAGCAAGTAGCGGAATATCTTCTTTTCTGTCGTTTAGTGAAGGAACATGAATTAAGATAACACTTAAACGGTGGTATAAATCTTCTCTAAAATTACCGGAAGCAATTTCTTTTTGTAAATCTTTATTGGTGGCAGCTACCACACGAACATTAACTTTTATTTCTTTTTCTCCACCTACACGAGTAATTTTATTTTCTTGTAAAGCGCGTAACACTTTTGCTTGAGCAGAAAGACTCATATCTCCAATTTCATCCAAGAATAATGTGCCACCTTCTGCTTGTTCAAATTTTCCTTTACGTTGGTTAACAGCAGAAGTAAATGCACCTTTTTCATGCCCGAATAATTCACTTTCAATTAATTCACTGGGAATGGCGGCACAATTAACTTCAATGATAGGGGCATTTGCCCGATTGCTTTTTTCATGAAGCCATCTTGCAACTAATTCTTTACCACTTCCATTTCCACCGGTAATTAAAACGCGAGCATCGGTAGGAGCAACCCGTTCAATCATCTCTTTTATTTGGTGAATCGCTTTTGATTCACCAATCATATCAAATGTTTTACTTACTTTTTTCTTTAATACTTTGGTTTCTGTTACCAAGGTAGATTTATCCATGGCATTGCGTATAGTTACAAGCAAACGGTTTAAGTCAAGAGGTTTGGCAATAAAATCAAAGGCACCTTTTTTTACTGCTTCTACTGCTGTTTCAATATTTCCATGGCCAGAAATCATTACTACAGGAATGTCTGAAGCCATTTGCATGATTTTATCTAGTACTTCAATGCCATCCATTTTTGGCATTTTTATATCGCATAAAATAACGTCATATTTGTTTTTTTCAATGGCTATAATTCCTTCTGTTCCATCAGCAGCTTCTTCTACTTGATGCTTCTCATATTCTAATATTTCACGTAGTGTTTTTCGAATACTTTTTTCGTCATCTATAATCAATATTTTGGCCATATAGCTATTAATTTCAGTTGTTAATTGATTAACTTTTTTCAATTTTAACAAAGATAAAAAAGAAAATGGATTTAATATTTTAGGATGAATTGAAAATTTGGAAATAAAGCGTTTAATAGTATATTTGCAGTCCTTTTAATAATTTAAATAGATTTTACAATGGCAAATACAGGCGACATAAGCGTAGGTTCGGTTATTAGATTTAACGGAGAACTTTGCAGAATAGAAGAATATCAACATCGTACACCCGGAAACTTACGTGCATTTTATCAAGCACGTATGCGTAACTTAAAAACAGGAAAAATTGTTGAAAATAGATTCCGTTCAGGTGAGGAGGTTGAGATAGTTAGAGTTGATTATAAAATGATGCAGTTCATTTATCCTGAAGGTGAATTTATTGTATGTATGGATAATGAAACCTTTGAGCAAGTATATTTGCCTGGAGTAATGCTAGGCGAGTCGCTTAAATTTTTGAAAGAAGGGATGGAAGTGAAAGTTTCGTTTGAAGGTGATGAACCTATTTTAGCGGAGCCTCCTGTGTTTGTAGAATTAGTAATTACTTATGCAGAGCCAGGAGTAAAAGGAGATACAGCAACTAATACATTAAAGCCAGCTACGCTTGAAACGGGTGCGGTTGTTAATGTTCCTTTGTTTGTAAATGAAGGTGAAAAAATCAAGATAGATACTCGTACAAATTCATACGTAGAAAGAGTAAAATAACTTATTTATACAATCACAAAACAGCACGCTACATTTTTATAGCGTGCTGTTTTTGTTTAATACTTTTTTAATTTGATTTGCTTATGTAGTGTAGGGTAGAGCAATTTTTTGCGCTAAATAATTTAGTTGCAGCATCCTTTATTTGTTGATTACTAACAGCTAAGTATTTTTCAACCTCTTGATTAATTAAATTTGCATTGCCCAGCAATTCTGATACAGCAAGATTGGTAGCTTTGCTAAGCACATCTACTTCTCCAAATACATGTGACGATTCAATTTTATTTTTCACTTTTGTTAACTCATCATCGGTAACCAAGCTGTTTTTGATTTTTAATATTTCCTCTTCAATAGCTGTTTCGGCTTGTTCTATTGTTACTCCTTTTGATAACTTCCCTGAAATAACAAAAAGACCTTTGTCAAAATCGCCCATTACATAAGCATGAATATCACTGAATAACTGTTGTTCTTTTATCAAGCTATTATGCAATCGAGATGAGTTTCCTCTTGAAAGAATATCTGATATTAAATCAATGGTATAATACTCACTATCAAGTCGAGCACACATATGATAAGCTTTGTAAATAGCTGTTGCTGGTACGTCTCTTTCAACTGTTAATAATCTTGCTTCTTTTTGTTCTGGTTCTTTTGGTAAATTTCTATTGTTTTGAGGACCTTTAGGTATTGGAGCAAAATATTTCTCTGCCAATACTTTTACTTGTTCCACTTCTATATTTCCGGCAACAACCATGATTGCATTATTTGGGCAGTAAAATTTGTTGAAGAAATTTTTCACATCTTGCATTTGTGCATTTTCAATGTGTGAAATTTCTTTTCCGATTGTATCCCATTGGTAGGGATGAACTTTGTAGGCCATTGGTCTTAATAGCAACCACACATCTCCATAGGGCTGATTAAGGTAGCGCTGTTTAAATTCTTCAATTACTACATTACGTTGTACTTCTAAGCTTTTTTCAGAAAAAGCAAGACTTAACATTCGGTCGCTTTCAAGCCAGAAGCCTGTTTCTATATTATCAGCAGGAAGAGTTAGGTAGTAATTTGTAATATCGTTTGTTGTGAAAGCATTGTTTTCTCCACCTACTCGTTGTAGAGGCTCATCGTAGTTGGGAACATTAATTGATCCTCCAAACATTAGATGTTCAAAAAGATGTGCAAATCCTGTTTGGTCAGGGTTTTCATCTCTTGCACCTACATTGTATAAAATGTTTATACAAGCCAAGGGTGTTGATTTGTCTTGATGAACAATTATTTTTAATCCATTTTCAAGTTCAAATCGTTCGAAGTTTATCATAAAAAGAGTGCTTTTAAAATCTACTATTTATTAATTCGTTTTTTGCAATATCAAATTCTTGAATTATTTCGTTAATAATACTTGCAGCTGGTTTGATCTCATTTATTAATGCCGCTACTTGTCCAATTTCAAGTTCACCTTCTTTTAAGTCGCCTTCAAACATCCCTTTTTTAGCTCTTCCTCTTCCAAGTAATAATGTTAATTCATCGGTAGAGGCACCATTTATTTCAGCGTTATTTACTTGCTCAAAAAAAGGATTTTTTAATAATCTTACAGGAGTAAGTTGCTTTAGCATTAGTTTGGTATCACCTTCTTTTGCGTTGATGATCGCCTTTTTAAATTCAATATTTGCTGAGCTTTCTTCAGAAACAACAAATCGACTGCCTATTTGAACACCATCAGCACCAAGAGACATAGCTGCAAGCATCGCTCTGCCAGAAGCAATGCCACCTGCAGCAATAACAGGAATAGAAACAGTTTGTTTAATGCTTGGTATTAAGCAAAGGGTGGTTGTTTCTTCTCGTCCATTATGCCCTCCCGCTTCAAATCCTTCAGCAACAATGGCATCTACACCAGCATCTTCTGCTTTTTTTGCGAATTTAGTATTGGCTATTACATGAACAACTGTAATTCCTTTTTCTTTTAGTTTGCTAGTCCAAATAGCAGGATTGCCAGCCGAAGTAAAAACTATTTTTACTTCTTCATCAATAACTGTTTGAATATGTTCTTCGATATTAGGATAAAGTAGTGGAATATTAACACCAAACGGCTTGTTAGTTGCTTTTTTGCATTTTTGAACATGTTCTCGAAATACATCTGGATACATACTGCCTCCGCCAATTAAGCCTAAGCCACCGGCATTACTTACCGATGAAGCTAACTCCCATCCACTGCACCAAATCATTCCTCCTTGTATAATTGGGTATTTTATATTGAAAAGATTACATATTTTATTGCTCATTTTCCAATTTTTTTTATTTTTGTGCTCAAACGGTACGAAGGTAAAATATATTTAGTGTATTTATATCGTATTTTTTATATATTTGCAAACTATGCGTAAACTCATTTTTATAACTCTTATTGCATTGAGTCCTATTGTAACAGATGCACAATACTTGTGGGACTTTGGTGGGCATTTGGGTGCATCTAATTATTTAGGTGAAATGGGAGGTAAGTCTGGTACCAGAAGAGACTTTATTTCTGATATTAAACTAAGCAAAACCCAAATTACTGCAGGGGCTTTTGCACGCTATAAATTTACACCATTGATTTCGGCAAAGTTAGGTTTAAATTGGGTAAGAATTGAAGGGGCAGATTACGAATCTTCTAATCCTGGTCGTGTTGGTCGTAATTTATCATTTCAAAATAACATCATTGAATTGGATTTACAAGCCCAAGTATTTTTTTATGAAATACCTGATTTAGGAAGAACGTATCGCTATAGAAATGATTTTAAAATGTATGCTTTTGCTGGTATCGCAGGTTTTTATCATAATCCAAGAACGCACTATCAAGGAGAATGGGTGAATTTACAACCATTGCAAACAGAGGGTGTAAAATACAGTAAATTTGGTGCTGCAGTTCCATTAGGCATAGGATTGTTATTTACGTTGGAAAAACGTCATCGTATTGGTTGGGAATTTAATTGGAGAACTACCTTTACTGATTATTTAGATGATGTAAGTGGTGTTTATGCAGATCCTTCATCACTATCATCTCCACAAGCTATTGCTTTAGCAAATAGACGTGGAGAATTAGGAAATAAGCCTGGAATTCCTAATGAAGCAAATTACAAACCAGGTAGCAAAAGAGGTGACTCTTCTCACAATGATTCTTATTTAAGTACATCGGTTTACTATAGCTATGTAATGCGCGGAAGAAGCTCATTTTATCGTGCTAAATATGGTAGTGTATTTAAACGTAAAAAATATAAATCACGTAAAATACGTGCTAAGTTCTAGAGCATAAAAAATCCGAAGCAAATGTTTCGGATTTTTTTATTTTATTAAAACATGCTAATTAATTATATTTTTCTGCTAAAATAGTTGCGAGTTTTTCGGCTTGGGTTCTAAGTTCATTTACTGCGGTGCTTTCCCATAATTCGCCTTTTAAATGAGAGCCAAGTGTGTATACATATAGGTGTTTGTTACCTTGAGCATCTATTACTTTAAATGTTTCTATATCTGTACAAATACCGAGTTTTAATTCATCTTGTTGAATGATGCCCTTTTGTAAAATTGTTTTCAAGAAACTGTTGCTAAGCATATTTATATCGGTTTCTGGGCCAGTGCAATTGATGATACGAGAAACAATTAATTTTTTGTTGCTTCTTTCTTTTTTATCATAATATTCAACTGTCATCACATTATCTATTTCATTAATGTCAACTATTTTTCCTGCTTTGATATGAAGTTTATTTTTAGCTTTTAGTTGTTGGATTTTATCGAATGACTGTAATGGAATTCGATGTCGAGCTACGCCCCACAAATGACGAAGCCTAGACATGAACATTTTTTTTTCTTTGGTATTAAAACCTCTCCATATTTTTTGTGTATGAGGTCGTAAAGAATCTATGACTGAATCAACGGCTATTCCTTTTTTTTGTGCTAATTTAATGTGCTTATTTACTAATTTTACTAATGAGTATAACGTTAAGTCATTGTTTAATTCATTGGCTAATGTTGCGTATTTTATTTGATTATTACTATGGGGTAGAATATTGAAGCCATTAGGAGAAATAGAATAAACCGTTCCCTTAAACCCTTCTTCAATTAAACAAAGAACAGTATCTACCATTGTTAAGCCATTTCCAATGATGAGTATTGGTAGTTCATCGCTTGTGCTTTTAACAGCATTGTGCAACCATGGATTTTGAAAATAATTTTCACTTGTATAAAATTTGAAGTTTGGAATAGCTGGATTTCTGGGGATATTGTTCCCGCTTGCTATAATACAATCATTTACTGCGAGGTTAGTTTGATTGTCTAACAGTAATGTTATTCCATCTTTTGATACATCAAAATCATTCACATAATTATTAAAATGAATAATTTTTATTTGTTTTTCTTTTGCAATATTTATTGCATCTTCCCAGATATCTTGAAGGTATTCACCGTATAAGTACCTTGGTAAAAATGAGTTTGAAATAGCTGTTTTACCTTGATTTTTATAATTGGGGTTTTGCATTACCCAATCTAAAAAATGGTCAGGTGTGTTTGAGAAGGCGCTCATTTTACTGGCGATAACATTCAATAAAACCGAATTCGAATAAGGAGCGTATGCTATTCCTTTATTGAATAGTTTTTTTTTATCAAAAATAATTATCTCACAAGGTTTATTAAGCTTATTAATTAGCTGTATGGTTGTTATTGTGCCACTAAAACCAGATCCAACAACTCCAATTTTTTTCATTTGAAAAAAAAAATTTATATCCTACTTATATGACTTCACTAGCTTTTCAATCCCTTTTTCTACTTGAGTATTTACATTTACCAAAGGTAATCGTACAGCATCACCGGTTATTTTTAAGTTTTTTAATGCCGCTTTTATTCCTCCCGGATTTCCATCTGCAAATAATAATTCAGTAATGTCTGTAAGTTTATAATGTAGTTTTTGTGCTTCTTTCAAATTCCCTGCAATAATTTGGCGAGTCATTTCCGAAAAGTCTTTTGGAAATGCATTTGCAACTACTGATATTACTCCATCACCACCACTTGCAATAATGGGCAAGGTTAACATATCATCCCCTGAAATTACTAAGAAGTCTTTTGGACGGTATTTAATTATTTTCATGCACTGTTCTAAATTACCTGATGCTTCTTTTATTGCAATGATATTTTTAAAGTCTTTTGCTAATTTTAATGTGGTTGAGGCTGTCATGTTAGAACTTGTTCTGCCCGGTACATTGTATAAAATAATTGGTAAAGGTGAAGCTTTTGCAATTGCTTTGTAGTGTTCGTAAATGCCTGTTTGATTAGGCTTATTATAATATGGTGAAACAGAAAGAAAAGCATCTATTCCATCAAACTTTCCTTTTTTGAGTGCTGATACAATTTCATGAGTATTATTTCCTCCTAAACCCAATACAATAGGCACACGTTTGTTTACTTTCTTTTTTACAAAATTTACAATTTCTTCTTTTTCTTCTTTTGAAAGAGTAACCGATTCCCCTGTTGTGCCAAGCACAACAATATATTCAACGCCTCCTTTGATAATGTGATTGATTAGTTTTTCTAGTGCGCTAAAATCTATTGAACCGTTTTTTGTAAAAGGTGTAACAATTGCAACGCCTGTGCCTTTAAATTTTGAAATTTTACTCATGATTATTTTTTGTAGTTTTTAGAACTGTAAATATAGATTGATTTTTACATTAATTAGGTATATCTATATTCTTTTTTATTTAAAAACGAAAATGCTTTTGTTATATTTACATTTTAAAAGAAACAATGATTAAAGCAGAAAATATAAAAAAATCATACGGTCATTTACAAGTTTTAAAAGGAGTAAATGTTGCTATAAAAAAGGCCGAAGTAGTTTCTATTGTCGGTGCTTCTGGAGCTGGAAAAACAACACTTTTGCAAATACTCGGAACATTAGATAAAGCAGACTCTGGAGAAGTTTTGATTAATGGAATTCAAATTTCATCTCTTTCGGGCAATAAATTAGCCGAGTTTAGAAATAAAAATTTAGGCTTTATATTTCAGTTTCATCATTTATTACCTGAGTTTACTGCACTAGAGAACTGTTGTATTCCTGCCTATATTGCAGGAGCAAAGCCTGCTGATGCAGAAACGAAAGCAATTGAATTACTCGATTTTTTAGGTTTAAAAGATAGGATTCATCACAAACCTGCTGAACTTTCGGGTGGAGAACAGCAGCGTGTTGCCGTAGCTCGTGCACTTATTAATAATCCAATGGTGGTTTTTGCAGATGAACCTTCGGGTAATTTAGATTCAACTGCAGCTGAGGAATTGCATAAACTGTTTTTTACATTACGTGATAAGTTTAACCAAACTTTTGTAATTGTAACCCATAATACTGAATTAGCAGAAATGGCAGATCGTAAGTTAGTAATGAAAGATGGAAATATTATTTAATTCATACGTTTATGAGCATTTGGTTTAAAGA
>JAEUTT010000052.1 GCA_016787165.1 Bacteroidia bacterium
GCTTTAAACAACTTTTCCAATCAATGTTGCACCAGTGCATTCTTCTGCAAGTACATTTACATAATCGCCTGGTTTATAATTTTCTTTTGGAAACACCACTACTAAACTCTGTGAGTTTCTTCCAAATAATTGTTCTTTCGATTTTTTTGAAACGCCTTCAACCAATACTCGATGAACTTTTCCCAAGCCTTGTTTAGTACGTTCGGCAGAGTGTTTTAATTGTAAATCAACAATCTCAGCTAATCGTCTACTTTTTATATCGGCAGGTACATCATCTTTGTATTTGCGTTCTGCCAATGTTTTTGGACGTTCGCTGTAGGCAAACATATATCCAAAATCATATTTTACTTGCTCCATTAAGGACAAAGTATCTTGGTGTTCTTCTTCTGTTTCTGAGCAAAAGCCGGTAATAATATCCATTGAGATTGCACAGTCAGGAATTATTTTTCTGATGGATTCTATTCTACTTAAATACCATTCGCGTGTATAGCCGCGATTCATCATTTCCAATATTCTTGAATTACCAGATTGAACTGGTAAGTGTATGTAGTTGCAAATGTTTTCGTGTTTTGCTATGGTGTACAAAACATCGTCTGTCATATCTTTTGGATGTGAAGTGCTGAATCGTACTCGCAAGTTTGGATTTACCAATGCTACTTTTTCGAGTAATTGTGCAAAGGTAGTTGCGTTTTTTAATTCATCTTCTGTTGGATTTTCTTTTTTTAATCCTCCGCCTGTCCAAAGGTATGAATCTACATTTTGCCCAAGTAAAGTTACTTCTCTATACCCTTGATTGAATAAGTCGTTTGCTTCTTGAACAATTGTTTCAGGATCTCTACTACGCTCTCTTCCTCGGGTAAATGGCACTACACAAAATGCGCACATATTATCGCACCCGCGTGTAATGCTTATGAATGCAGTTACTCCATTGCTTCCTAATCGTACTGGTGCAATATCAGCGTATGTTTCTTCTTTAGATAAAAGAACATTTACCGCTTTTTGTCCCGTTTCTGCTATCTCAATTAATTCGGGTAAACTTCTGTATGCATCGGGGCCAACAACAATATCTACTAGTTTTTCTTCTTCTAAAAATTTTGATTTTAATCGTTCTGCCATGCATCCAAGTACCCCAACAATCAAATCGGGATTTGTTTTTTTAGCTTTTTTGTATTCGTTTAATCGTTGACGAACACGTTGTTCAGCTCCTTCACGTATTGCACATGTATTTACAAATATTACATCTGCTTCAAAAAAATCTTTTGTGGTTTCAAATCCTTTATCTTTTAGTATTGAAGCTACTATTTCACTGTCCGAAAAGTTCATAGCACATCCATAACTTTCTAAAAAAAGTTTTTTGCCGTTTGAATTTTCGGGTTTTTCAACCATCAATGCTTCACCTTGTTTCGTTTCGTCTATTACTTTGCTTTCGTTCATTTTATTTTTAATGGGAGACAAAGATAATTAAAAAAGATAGGGTGACAAAATGGCGTAAGTTGAAAAAAGTTTAAAAAATTATATATATATATAATATATATATGAATTGACATTTGCAAATTAAATTTGGATTTTTCGTTTTTGATTTGTTTTCTTTGCAAACGATTTGCATAAATTAACATCAGCATAAAACAAAATAAATTTAAACGAGAGGGTATTATATGAGCAAAAATTTAGTGATTGTGGAGTCGCCTGCAAAGGCAAAAACAATAGAAGGTTTTTTAGGAGAAGGATTTACTGTAAAGTCGAGTTTTGGTCATGTTAGAGATCTTGCAAAAAAAGGTTTAGGCGTAGATATCGAGAATAAGTTTACCCCTACTTATGAAATATCGCCCGATAAGGCAAAGGTTGTAAGTGAATTAAAATCATTAGCAAAAAAAGCAGATATGGTTTGGTTAGCAACGGATGAGGATCGTGAAGGAGAAGCCATTTCTTGGCATTTGTTTGAATCATTGGGTTTAAGTGAAAAAAACACCAAGCGAATTGTTTTTCATGAAATAACCAAACCTGCAATCAAAAATGCAATTGCCAATCCAAGAACAATTGATAAACATTTAGTAGATGCACAGCAAGCGCGAAGAATTTTAGACCGCTTGGTTGGATTTGAGCTATCTCCTGTGCTTTGGAAAAAAGTTCGCCCATCATTATCAGCTGGTCGTGTACAGTCTGTTGCTGTTCGTTTGATAGTAGAACGTGAGCGAGAGGTCATGAATTTTAATAGTACTTCATCGTATAAAGTTGTTGCACATTTTGTTTCAGGAAATTCTGTTGTAAAAGCAGAGTTGAACAAAAAGTTTGCAACACATGATGAAGCAAAAGCATTTTTGAAAAAATGTGAAGCCTCCGATTTTGTGATTGAAACCGTTGAAACAAAACCAACTAAAAAATCTCCTTCGGCACCATTTACAACATCTACTTTGCAACAAGAGGCTTCACGTAAGTTAGGCTTTTCTGTAGCTCAAACAATGGTGGTTGCACAACGATTGTACGAAAGTGGGAAAATTACATACATGAGAACCGATTCAGTCAACTTATCGGATACAGCTATTAATCAGGCAAAAGAGGCAATTACAGGCAATTATGGCGCTAATTATTTAAATATTCGTCAGTACAAAACAAAATCAAAAGGAGCGCAAGAGGCACATGAGGCTATTCGCCCAACGTATATTCAAAACCAAACTATTGATGGAGATGGTGCAGATAAAAGATTGTATGATTTAATTTGGAAACGTACCATTTCATCACAAATGAGTGATGCAGAGTTAGAAAAAACAACAGCTGTTATAACCGTATCTAATGCTTCCGAAAAGTTTATAGCACAAGGTGAAGTATTAAAATTTGATGGATTCTTAAAAGTTTCTCTAGAAGGGACAGATGATGAAGATGAAGATAATCAATCAGGGATGTTACCTCCAATAAAAGTAGGTGAAAAATTAGGGATGAACGAAATTTCAGCTACACAACGTTTTACTCATCATCCAGCAAGATACACAGAGGCGAGTTTGGTGAAAAAATTAGAAGAACTTGGGATTGGGCGTCCGTCAACATACGCACCAACAATTTCAACTGTTCAAAAACGTGGTTATGTTGTAAAAGAAGATAGGGAAGGGGTTCAACGAAATTTTAATGTGATTATTTTAAAAGGAAATAAAATTTCGGAAGAAGTAAAAACAGAAGGAACCGGTGCAGAGAAAAATAAAATGTTTCCTACCGATATTGGAATGGTGGTAAACGATTTTTTATTAAAAGAATTTCCTCAAATATTAGATTTTAACTTTACAGCAAAAGTAGAAGAGGAGTTTGATGAAATTGCTGAAGGTAAAATTAATTGGACAAAAATGTTGGCCGATTTTTATAAGCCTTTTCATAAGAGTGTTGAAAATACATCAGAAAATTCGGAGCGAGCAAGTGGTGAACGTTTGCTAGGTGTTGATCCTACAACCGGGAAAAATGTATATGTTCGTATTGGCAGGTTTGGTCCAATGGCTCAGTTAGGTGAAGGTGATGACGAAAACAATAAGCCAAAATTTGCAAGCTTAAGAAAAGATCAACGATTAGAAACAATTACTTTTGAGCAAGCATTAGATTTATTTAAACTTCCTCGTGTGGTTGGCGTATTTGAAGATAAAGAGATGACAGTAGCAATCGGTCGTTTTGGTCCTTATGTTCGACATAACAGTATATTTGTTTCATTAAAAAAAGAAGATGATCCTATGGCTGTAACCGCTGAACGTTGCATTGAGTTAATTAAAGCAAAACGCCAGGCAGATATTGATAAATATATTAAAACATTTCCGGAAAATCCTGAGGTGCAATTGTTGAATGGTAGATGGGGTGCATATTTAGTTGTGGATGGAAACAATTATAAATTACCAAAAGATGTTGATCCTAAATCGTTATCGCTTAAAGATTGTTTGGATATTGCCGCGGATCCTAAAAATGCAAGTAAAGGAAGTCGATTTAAGAAAAAAGCTTCCACAAAAGTAGCTCCTGCAAAAACAGCTAAATCCGCACCTAAAAAAGCTGTAAAAAAAGCTGCTAAAAAATCAGCTGTAAAAAAAACAGCAAAAACAGTGCGACCTGTAGGAGTGAAGAAAGTGGTTAAAAAATCAGCTAAAAAGAAATAAATAATTTAATTGTTTATGCAAGAGTATTTTAGTCCAATAGACATTGCTAGCTTTGCTGGTTATAAAAAATATACAGATTCCTCATTTGGAAAAATCATAAACATTCACACTTCAGCAGCTGATTTCCCGGATATAGAAAACATACATTTAGCGATTATTGGAGTTGAAGAAGATCGTAGAGCTTTGGACAATGAAGGTTGTGGTTTGGCTTCCGATTATGTAAGAGAGCACCTGTATAAATTATTCCAAGGTAATTACAGTATTAAAATAGCTGATTTAGGTAACATCAAAAAAGGAAACACCATTGATGATACTTATTTTGCTGTAACAGATGTTTTATCACAGTTGTTGAAAAAAAATATTGTTCCTATTGTAATTGGGGGCGGGCAAGATTTAACCTATTGCAACTATTTAGCGTACCAAAAAATGGAACAAACCATTAATGTTGTTGCTGTTGATTCTGCATTTGATATAGGCAATGGTGAAGATGAAATACATTCTCAAAACTATTTAAGCAAAATTATTTTACACAAGCCTAATATCCTTTTCAATTATAGTAATGTAGGCTATCAAACCTATTTTGTAGATCAAGATTCAATAGAGTTAATGGATAAACTATATTTTGATGCACATCGTTTAGGTGTGTTAAGAAAAAATATGGAAGAGGTGGAGCCGATTGTAAGAAATGCCGATGTGTTGAGTTTTGATGTATCGGCAATCCGTCAGTGCGATGCACCAGGTAATAGTAATGCATCTCCTAATGGCTTTTATGGCGAAGAGGCTTGTCAGATTACTCGTTATGCAGGAATGAGCGATAAATTAAGTTCTGTTGGTTTTTATGAAATTAATCCAGCCTTTGATACAAATAAGCAAACAGCTCATTTAGTAGCTCAAATGATATGGTATTTTATAGATGGTTTTTATAATAGAAAGAAAGATTATCCTATTGTAGATAAATCGGAATACACAAAATACAGAGTATCAATAACCAACCATGAGCATGAGATTGTTTTTTATAAAAGTAATAAAAGTGATCGTTGGTGGATGGATGTGCCATATCCTATGAATCACAAGATTAAATTCGAGCACCATCACATGGTTCCTTGCTCGTATAGCGATTATGAAACCGCTTGTAGAGATGAAATGCCAGATAAGTGGTGGCAGACATATCAAAAATTAGGCTGATGATTTTTGAAAAATTTAATCCTATAAACAATAAAATGTTTAAAAAATTTGTTTTTAATAAACTTATGTTTAATTTAGCGACCTGACTTTAACAATAATTAACTATAAAAAGCAAAACTTTGTTATTCATTTAACACAGAAAACATGAAAAAAACCCTTACTACTATTGCTTTATCGATTACCGGATTGGTATCATTTGCACAGCAAGATGCTCAATTTAGTATGAACATGTTTAATCGTTTATCGGTAAATCCAGCATATGCTGGAACAAGTGAAGCACTTTGCGGTACTTTACTTTACCGTCAACAATGGACAAATTTTCCTGGTGCTCCAAAAACAGGGCTTTTTAGCTTAGATTTTGGTCGTGTTTTAGGCGGTGGTGTTGGGTTAACTGTTGATCAAGATCAGTTAGGGTTTGAAAAAACATTGAAAGCAAAATTGGCTTATTCATTTCATTTAGCTGTAGGCCCTGGTGTTTTGGGTATTGGTTTAGATGCTGGTATGATTCAAAAATCAGTTGACGGAACTAAATGGTTGGCTCCTGATGGTAGTACATCTGCTACAGGTGGTACAGATCAAGCAATACCTTGGGGTGGAGCAGCAGCAACTACTTATGATGTAGGTTTTGGTTTGTATTATACAACTAAAAAATTATACGTAGGTATTTCTTCTTTGCATTTGCCTGAGCAAACATTATCAAAAAGTGGTGGTGCTAACTCTTTAGCATATAATTTTGACTATAAAGTTGCTCGCCACTATTATGTAATGGCTGGTTATACTTTTGATTTAAATGAAAATTTCAAATTAACTCCTAGTACGTTAGTAAAATCTGACGCGTCTTCTACACAAGTTGATATTAACATGTTATTAAAGTGGAATAACATGGTATTTATTGGTGCTTCTTACCGTTTAACAGATGCTATTCCTATTATGGCAGGTTTAGAATGGCCAATGAGAAACAATAAATCAACTTTGAAATTTGGTTACTCTTATGATATGACATTGTCTGCGATTAAAAATCACAGCAGTGGAACACATGAGATTATGTTAGGTTTCTGCCAAAAATTCAAAAAAGAGCCGAAACCACAAGGTCATATGAATGTACGTTTCTTGTAAAAAAATAACATTTTTGTAACCTTAATTAATAATTATCGTTTAAGCTACCCTATTTCATCATAAAATCACCTCACGAATGTGTGGTGATTTTGCAACAAAATAGGGGTTTAATATAAAAACAAAAAACAATGAAAAAATTGCTCTTGTTATGTTCTGTTGTTGCTCTTGCTGCTGGGTGTAAGCAAAGTACCGGAGAACTTGTAGGTGTTCATCCTCGTGCCGAATGGTTTGATATCGATCCGTTTGGTATGTTGTATCTTCCAATGGGAAGTTATAATATGGGACAGGATGATGAGGATGCTCCTTATTCACATACTACTAAAGCTAAAACAGTTTCGGTTCAAGCATTTTATATTGACCAAACTGAAATTTCAAACAATGAGTACCGCCAGTTTGTATACTGGGTTCGTGATTCATTAGCACATCGCCATTTAATTGATGATGGTATTGGTGAACATGGTATTGTAACTGATGACTATGGTCAAGACATCGATCCTCCTTTATTAAATTGGGAAGAAGAAATAGAGTGGGAAGAACAAGATGTTCGTGAAGCACTTGAGTTCATGTATTTGCCTCCTGAAGAGCGTTTTTACAGAAGAAGAGAATTGGATACTCGTAAATTAAATTATGAGTACTATTGGATTAATTTGCGTTTAGCAGCTCAAAAAACAAAC
>JAEUTT010000067.1 GCA_016787165.1 Bacteroidia bacterium
CATCTGGATCTTTTTTACATGATGTAAATACTAATGAAGCTACCAAAGCTAAAAGGGAAAAATATTTTATTGTTTTCATGTGTCAAATTTTTAATTTATTATTAATTAGAATTGTCAACATTTTTGGCTTTTTAAACCAACTATATTCTAGGACAATTATTGTTTATTTTTTCTGTAAAGTTAATAATGATTTATATCTAAAAATGTGATAAAAGTCACTTTATCCTATCTAGAAAAACCGTATGCTGATAATTTCTTTTACAGCGTAAACAAATGATACTATCGCTACTTAAAATAGTAGAGATGCCATCGTTATTTGTTTTAAATTATGAATTAGCAATAATACTTTATTGCATTCTTTAATTATAAAAAATTAAGCCTTGGGAGGATGAAAAATAGACTTTAATGTATTAGAATAATCGAACAACAAATAGGTGATATTCAAAGAAGACTGCTGACTTGAAGCTTCAGCGTTTAAAATCGTTTTTGTTATATAAAACAACTGCAATTCATATTTTTCTTTTTGAGAATTAGGAGTAGAATTTTCCTTTTTATCCTGCTTTTTTAACTCCTTCGCCAAATGACATTTACCATTACAAGTTGATGTTGGCTTTTCTTTATTTTCACATAAATTTTTGGAAATATACTCTTTATTTATCTCATAATTTGCCATTATCAGTAGCTTAGAGGCCGACTGAAACAAAAACATTGATGCTAACAATATGGCAATAATTGATTTCAAAATAATTTTTTACTGATAAGAATCAGCAACAAATATACACGCAAAACGTTAAAAATGTATACATTTATTAAAAAATGAAAAGAATTAGAATAATATTGTTTATTTCAATAGCTTTTTTGTCTAACAACCTAAAGGCTCAATTTACGTCAGCCATAATAGGCATTGATGGCTTAACTTGTTCTGCTTGCTCCTATGCCACCGAAAAATCAATTCGCAAACTAGATTTTGTAGATAGCGTTTTTATGGAATTGGATAAAAACATTGCAACTGTTTTCTTTAAAAAAAACAGTACTGTTTCCATTCAGCTTTTATCTAAAAAAGTATACGATGCAGGCTTTGCTGTTAGAAGTATTTATGCTTCATATAATTTTAACAACTTAAATATTTCAAATGATTTTTGCTTATTGCAAAACAACACTGCTTACCATTTTGTTAAAATTGAAAATGAAAAAAAGTTAAACGGAATTGTATCACTCCATTTTATCGGAGAAAAATACATGCAAAAAAAAGAATTTAAAAACTGGAAATTGTTTTTGACTAACTCTTGTAAAACATCATTTCCACAAATAACTACCGAATACTACATTACACTCAATTGATACGAAAATTTTTATACGGCTTTTTTTTTATCCATTGTGCAATTTATGTACATGCACAAGAATTGTTTACGCACGTTGATCCTGCGAGTAATATTCCCAAAGGAGTATTAGGGTTGCGAATAGTAAATGAAGGATTCAATGAAGTAAATGAGTTTAAAACATCACAAAGTTACCGCTTCCTGTTTGGCATTACTTCAAAATTAATGATTACCCCTTCTTTTAATTTCAGTAATCACCATGGCTCAAAATTTCCTAGCGATTTTATTGCGAACGATGGGAACATTGGATACCATACACATGGAGTAAAAAAAGGAAATAAGTATCCTTATCGATTTGATAATTTTAATTTGAATATTAAATATCGTTTTTTAAGTATTGATGGAACACAAAACCATTTTAGAATGGCAGGATACATTGAAATGGCAGGTGGAAAAGAAGCCCACGATGAAGCTGAACCAAATTTAATGGGCGATAATGGTGGATTTGCAGGAGGGATTACTGCAACTAAATTAAATAAACGATTTGCTATTTCATTAAGTGTTGGAGGTATATTACCACAAGCCTATTCATATCAACGAAAAGATTCAACGCTTGAAGTTCAATATGGAAAAGCAATAAATTATAGTTTATCAATGGGCTATTTGTGCTTCCCTTTTAAATACAAAAGCTATAAACAAGTAAACATAAACATCTATTCGGAGTTTATAGGCAAAGCGTATGAAGGAGCAAATATTTATAGCAACTCCAGAAAAATTTTAATTGATAATGTTCCTGCTTTGGAAAAAGGATTTTATGTAGAATATCGTCCTTCCATACAATTCATTTTTAACTCCAATTTACGTGTTGATTTTTCGTATGCTACACCCATCATCAATCGATCGTACACACACTCCTATCCATTGTACTTTTTTACAATCCAACGCTATTTTTATTTTAAATAGTTTATCGCACTACAAACATTTTTGTTTGGGGTTTACCTTCTATAAAAACTATTCCATCTTTTCGCCCTGCTTTCATTTCTACAATGTAAATTCCCGGACTACGATACACATGATTAATTGTTAATGAATTTGTAACAGTATCAGGAGATCCATCGCCAAAAGACCATTTATAAGTAGATGCATACTGAGAACAGGAGGCATTAAACACGACCACATCACCTGAAAATGGTTCGGATGGCGAAAAATCAAAACAAGACTTCTCTATTTTCGCACAAGAAAAAAAAATAATAGCGACTATAAATAATGAACATTTTTTCATGTTATAAAGATAAAAAATGAGAGCACTTAATCAAAATTAAGTGCTCTCATTTTTATTAATGTATATGCGTTTGAAATGTTAAATCAATATCTGTTGAACCAGGTGCAAAAGTTCCATCTTTAATCCCAGGCTGATGCTTCAAAATAATTTGTGTCGTCCCTGAACTAACATTTCCTGTTCTCCATTTAGTTTGCAAACCAATTGGTAAGGGAGTTGGAGTGTTTGAATCCAAATCTGTTATTGTTACAGTTGCATTGGCTCCGGTTACATTATAAAAGAACAAATGATCATTTGCTTCTTCTAAAATTTCATTCGAAATTGAATCGGCAGGCACTGCAGTTTCATTTAAAACAACTACTTGAGTATAATACGTTGTATTAGACATTAAATGTATTGTATCAAACTGCGTGTATGGATTTCCTCCATCTCCATCTGGGTCACGAAATGTTGCACTAATTACATTTGATACATTAGCTGAATCGGTAAAATAAAGAGTAAAAGTGGTGATTACTTCTTCTTCATTTGCTAGTGGTGGTGGTATTTCGGGTGTTGGGCTATCATCTTTTTTACATCCTGTAAATATCAACGTTACTACTGTTGCTATAAATGCTAATTTTTTCATTGTTGTTTTCATATTTAAAAAGTTTAATGTTTTGGTGAATAATTCATTGGAATTTTAACTCTTAAGGTAAAATTTCTGCCTATTTCATCTGCATAATACCGGAAACGATTCATATAATTTCGATAGCTGGTATGGAGTAAATTTGTTCCTCCAATAGCCACAACTATTTTTTGTTTATTAAACTGAAATGTTGTTCCAATTTCTGCATTTAATAAAAAATAGGCCTTTGGAGGTGGCATATAATCACTGTTTGCCGCAACCCTCCATTGTTTATTTTCATACATTCCTCCAAGTGTAATGTACGTTTCATTTAATCTTTTCCTGTTTTTAAAATTGTAAGTTAATTCTGTCGTAAATCTATCTGCAGGCATTTGTACTAAATAATTTTTAGTTTTATTATCAACCGCTCGCAACATAGATACTTTTTCGGAAATTACTAACTGTGGTGTAATATTATACGACACATGCATATCCATTCCTGTTAGAGTAGCGTCTGTTTGTGTGTACTCAAATGTTGGGAATGCACCACTTATTGTAACCGTTGCAGGAAACTTTGGCTTCAAATAAATAAAATCAACTATTCTTTTATAATATCCGCTCATGTCCAACATCCATTTTTTATGACCTATAAAAGTAAAATTGGCAATAACATTATAAGCTTTTTCCGCTTTCAAATTTTCGTTCCCAATTTCATACGTTGCAGCACCATGATGAATTCCTTTGCTATGTAATTCATTTACATTTGGAGCTCTCCAAGCTGTGCCTGCATTTAAGCTTACTATTGCTTTGCTACTATATTTATAGATGGCACCAATTGTTCCTGAGGTATTGTCGAAATTATATTTAGGAGAAACTATTACATTATTCACATACTTATAAATTTGTAAAAAACGATAATCATAACGAATACCTAGTTCTAACTGAAATTTATTTTTTGTATAACGTTCAACAATATAAACTCCCCCTGTATAACTTCTAAAATTCGGAATAAAAAATCGTCCTTGATAGGTATTGCTTTGTTTCATTCCGCTTATTCCAATAGTACCTGTGAACTTTTTAATTGAATGGTGCTCCCATAATACATCAGCTGTATGGCTTGTTATTTGGTATTTTAACTCTGGTCTATTAAGTGCTGCAATTGAATCGTTTCGAGATTTGTGTTTATCAAACTCATTTCTAAGATTGTATTGTCGTGCATAAATAAAACTTAGCTTCCCAACATCACCGGTTAATAAATAAGCGCTTGCTTTAAATAATTCATGTTCAATATGCTGATACGGTCGATCAATTTTATATGTAAATTCAGATTTCTCAAGTGGCTCTGGTCTATCAATTGCCATCATCAAGTCGGTTACATTGCCAATGTGTGCTCCTGAAAATACACCTATCGTTGTATTAAACTGACTATAAAAAATTTCTGCTCCGTATCGTTTTTTATTCCATCCCATTGCAGCAGAAAAATTATACTCTTCCACTCCTGTATTTTTAAGAATGTATTTGGGAGCTTCAACACTTCCCACTTTTTTCAAAGTACCTTGCAATCTCCAACTTAAAGCTGAAAGCTTTTTAAAATTTTGATCTATAATTGCGGACACAACTCCACCTCTTCCGTTGCTCATTCCCACAAGATTTAGTTCAGCACCAATACCCGCAGAGTCTCTTAAAGCATTTGGTTCAACCAAAACAACTCCAGCAATGGCATCTGAACCATAACGCACACCATTTGCGCCTTTTACCACAGTAAGTTTATTTGCAATAAAAGGATCTATTTCAGGTGCATGTTCACTACCCCACTGTTGCGACTCTTGTCGGATGCCATTAT
>JAEUTT010000073.1 GCA_016787165.1 Bacteroidia bacterium
CTGCTCATATCGAAAAAAAACAATCAATTCAAATAGATGGAAATAAATTGAACAAAAGGATTCAAACTGTTGAAACATATAACGACCATCGAATGGCAATGTCATTTGCTCCATTAGCATTACAAACAGATGCTGTGATTATTCAAAATCAGGACGTAGTAAAAAAATCATATCCAAATTTTTGGAATGATTTATTGAAGCTTGGTTTTACAATTGAAGAAGTAAATGCTTAAAAAATATTTAGATAAAAATTTAATTGAAGCGGGTTGTGATGAGGCCGGAAGAGGTTGTTTGGCTGGCTCTGTTTTTGCAGCAGCAGTTATACTTCCTAAAAAATTTAAAAATAAATTGTTAGATGACTCCAAAAAGTTGACAGATAAGCAACGTAAAGAATTACGACCAATCATTGAATCGGAAGCCATTGCTTATGCTGTTGCACAAGTGAGTGCTGCTGAAATTGATAAGATTAACATATTGAATGCATCGTTTTTAGCAATGCATCGCGCAATTGATAATTTAAAAGTAGTACCCGAGTGCTTATTGATTGATGGAAATCGGTTTAAAAAGTATAAAAACATTCCTCATCAGTGTATAATAAAAGGTGATGGAAAGTATATGAGCATAGCTGCTGCATCTATTTTGGCTAAAACCTATAGAGATGATTATGTAGATGAATTGCATGAAAAATTTCCTCAGTACGATTGGATTAATAATAAAACATACGGAACAGCAAAACATAGAGCGGCAATTGAAAAATTTGGAATAACCATCCATCATCGCAAAAGTTTTGCTCTTTTGCCAAAACAGTTAGAGATTAATTTTTAATACACCAATACTTGTTGGTAATTTTTAAACGGAAATAAATTTAGAGCTTATAGCTTTTGTAATTTAGGCGTATGTGGAAAAGAATCATTTTCTTTGTTGTTGTTGCTTCTGCTTTGGTAGTAGGCTTTTTTTGGTATAATTATACCAAAGATGTGAGTGCTAAAATTAGTAGTGCCGTAAATGCTATTCCAACGGATGCATGTCTCATTCTTGAGAGTAAACAATCTACTAAAACATGGAAAAAGCTTTCTCAAACAAATATTATGTGGGAAGAGTTATTGAACATTGAAACTTTTTCCTCTTTTCATCAACAACTTATATCAATTGATTCATTATTCGATTTGAACGAAGAATTAAAAAAAGGATTGGAAGATAATTCTATTTTTATTTCAATTCATCAATTGAAGAATAAATCCGAATTTTTAGTTGTATCTAGTTTGCTCGATCTTACTTATAAGGAAAAGATGGAGTTTTTTTTGAAATCATATCGAAAATTTGATTTCTCAAATCCTAAGTCTTTTCAAGGCTTTTCAATATATACAGAAAACAATGGCATTAGCTTTTCAATTGTCAATGGTATTGTTTTATTAAGTTCAACTAATGAATTGATTGAACTGTCGATAAGCCAATTATTACAAGAAAAATCGTTTTTAGAGGATAAAAATTTTAATAAATTAATTGCTGCTGCCGGAAAGAAGGTGGATGCCACAGTGTATGTAAACTATAAAACCTTTCCTAAATTACTTTCTACTTGTTTAAATGTTTCTTATGAAAAAGAGGTTTTAAGTTTTGCACAGTTTGCAAATGCATCAGCTTGGGATATTACTTTAAAGCCCAATGCTATTTCTTTAACAGGATTTACATACACAAATGATTCGGTGATAGACTATTTAAGTATTTTTAAAAATCAAAAAGCTCAAAAAAATAAAGTAAAATCAATTATTCCTAAAAGGATATCTAGCTTTCTTCATTTTGGGGTAGAAGATTTTAGCTTGTTTTTAAAAAAATATAAATTGTATTTAAAACGCACTTCTGGCAGCGAATCTCGCCAAAAATATTTTGATGATATAAAAACAAAATATTCCATAGATGTAGAAGCTGATTTTTTAAATTGGGTAGAAAAAGAAATTGTTTTTTGCTCTATTCCTATTACATCAGATACATTATATTCGTATGTAATACTTAATTCTAATAATAAAGCAAACAAATTGTTGGAAGAGATGACTTCAAAAATAACTTTAGTAGATGAAGTTAAAATTGAAAAGTTGGAATATAAAAACAATGTGATTTCGGAATTGTCATTTAAAAATGTATTGCCAAACTTATTCGGTAGCTCACTAATTAATATTGAAAATGCTTTTTTTACATCCATTAATAGCTATATCGTTTTTGCTGATAATGCAAATGCTTTAAAGTATTTTATAGACCAAAATGAAGCTAACAAAACCCTAGAGCATGATAAAAATTTTGCTGCCTTTTCTGATAATATTGATGCCGAAACTAATGTGTTTTACTATTCGTCAATTCCTCGTTCGCTTAATGGCTACCAATCAGTATTTAATTCATTATTCGCAAATGTATTTGAAGATAAAAAGGCTACATTAAGTAAGTTCGAAGCTTTTTCTCTTCAGTTTACTGCAAATAAACATTCATTTTTTAGTAATGTGCATTTAAAATTTAATCCTGATTACAAACAAGAAACGGGAACTCTATGGGAAACCAAGTTAGATACCACTATTAGCTCTAAGCCCTATCTTTTAATAAATCACAATACCAAAGCCAAAGAAATATTTGTTCAAGACGATGCTAATAAGATTTATTTAATAAGTAATACGGGTAAAATTATTTGGACAAAACAGCTTTCTGAAAAAATAATGAGTGATGTCATTCAACTAGATGTATACAAGAATGATAAGTTGCAATTGGTATTCAATACACGTTCTACTATTTATATGTATGACAGAAATGGGAATGAAATGAAAGGATTTCCATTGAAATTAAAATCATTTGCTACAAATGCTGTTTCGGTTGTAGATTATGAAAACAACAAAGATTATCGACTGTTTATTGCAACCGAAAACAAGAGAGTGGTTTGCTATAAAGCAAATGCAGAGCAGGTAACTGCTTTCAAGTTTGATAAAACAGATGAACAAGTAATTACACCTATTCAGTTTTTTAATAACAGTAGTAAAGACCATGTTTGTTTTGTTGATATTAAGGGTAAAATTTATATTGTAAATCGACAGGGAGAAACTCGTATTCAATTTAAAGAAACCTTAGCTCAAGGAATTAGAAACTATTTTATTGATTTAGGGAAAGATTACAGCAAGTCCCATATAATAGTAGCTGATACTTTAGGAAATGTTATAAAGATGTCATTAGCTGGGAAAAAAGAAATTATAAAAAATGACGATTTTGAAACCTCACCTTATTTTGAATATAGAGATATTGATAATGATAAACTGAAAGAATTTATTTTTCTTACACGTAATAGTTTATTAGTGTATTCACAGGATAACACACTTTTATTTAAATACCAATTTAACGAAAAAATAAGTCGCCAACCATTATTGTTTACCGAATTTAATGGAAATGTAAAAATTGGTGTTGTAACGGAGCAAAATAATCTGTATTTATTTGAAAATAACGGAAATATAGCAACAGGATTTCCTAAATATGGTAAAATAGCCTTTGATATTGGTGATTTGAATAACGCTAAAACCTATAATTTAGTAACTATTGGTTCCGATAATTACATATACGTGTACCAATTACGATAAATTTTTGCAATTCAAAAAAAAAAGCTAATTTCAATCTTCCATTTTAATATAATATTCAAATGAACCGTAGAATTAGCATTACAATTATTGCCTTGTTGGCCATTTTTGTGAATTTAAAAGCGCAAGATTTTTTAGGCTATATCAATAGTAATTATTCCGGAGTTACCGGAACAGATTTAAATCCTGCCAATGTTGTAGATACTAGATATAAAACAGACATAGCATTGTTTGGTTTGAGTTTCGCTGCTTATAATAATTATGTAGGACTTAAAAGAAGTGCTCTTAAAAAGGATGAGTACGGTCACTACTACGCATTTGATGATACACTATTTGCAGATAATTATTTATCGAGAAGAGATAATAATATCAATAAATCCTTGTATTTATCTAATCAAATTTATGGGCCATCTTTTTTAGTAACTCTAAATGCAAAAAATGCAATTGCTCTAAAATCTAAAGTTCGAACTCTTTTTAATATTGATGGCATTGAGCCCGAATTAGCAACACTTATTTATAATGAGTTGGATTATCCTTCATTATGGATTCAAAATTTGAACAATAAGGATTTAAGTATTCAAACCATGACCTGGGCTGAATATGGCTTAACATACGGTCATGTTTTTAAATCAGAAGGGCCTCATTTTTTTAAGGCAGGAGCTACAGCTAAATATTTACAAGGATTACAAGCAGCTTACATGCACATTCGTAACTTAGATTACAATTTTACGGATGATACCACTTTGTCGGTTTTCCACTCTGAAGTTAATTACGGACACTCTACAAATTATGATGCAGATGCAGATGTTGGGTTTAAACAAATGTCAAAAGCATCTTTTGGTTTTGATTTAGGACTTGTTTACGAATGGCGACCTGACCACGAAATATATAAATACGATATGGATGGTGAAACGGGTTTGGTAAGACGAGATAAAAACAAATACAAATTACGTGTTGGTCTTTCAGTTACAGATATTGGATATGTTAAATTTAAAAAAGGGAGGTATTCTAGGAACTTTACAGCCGATATCGGTTATTGGAACTTACACCAGTTCGATGGTGTTGCATCCGTTGAGTCATTTGATAGTATTTTAAATTATAATTTTGATATGAAAGAAGGGGATGATTATTTTAAAATGAATTTACCACTTGCTATAAGTGCTCAGATTGATTATAATATTTATAAGGATTTTTATGTGAATTTTACTCCTTATTGGTCGCCTCGTTTAAAAAATAACAACGAAAAAGTACATGACATTACTACTTTTAGTTTAACCCCACGTTGGGATCATAAATGGTTTGGAGCATTTATTCCTTTGTCATATGATGTTACAGGTAATACAAAAGTTGGTTTGGCTTTGCGTTTAGGGCCATTGATAGTAGGTACCAATAGTTTAGGGCCTTGGGTTACTCGAACAGACATATACGGAATAGATGTATACACAATGCTCAAAATTCCAATTATGTATCGTAGTCCGAGGGATAAAGACAATGATAAAGTATCGGATAAAAAAGATAAATGTAAAGATGTAGCAGGTGTTTGGGAATTTATGGGTTGTCCGGATAGAGATGGTGATCATATTCAAGATAAAGATGATTTATGCCCGGATGAACCAGGGTTACCATTGTTTAATGGTTGTCCTGATAAAGATGGAGATGGCATCATCGACAAACAAGATGCTTGCCCGGATGAGCCAGGGTTGGCAGAATTTAATGGTTGCCCTGATAAAGATGGAGATAAAATCATTGACAAAGAAGATGATTGTCCGGATGAAGCAGGATTAGCCGAGTTTAAAGGTTGCCCTGATAGAGATGGAGATGGTATTATGGACAAAAATGATGAATGTCCGGATAAAATGGGTCCTGCAAGTAATAATGGTTGTCCTGAAGTTCGTTTAACATTAATTGATAAACAAGGAAATAGCTTACGTACTGCGGTTCAAAAAAGAGATGGAAGCTTTACGTTTGATGATTTGCCAGCTGATGAGTTTGTTATTTTTAATATTGAAGGAGAGGATACTGAACGATTAAAAGAAGTAAAAGTAATTGTTGGTGGTATTGCAAAAATGGCTTTGCGTGATGCAAAAGACAATTATTTCCGTTTTATTGTAATAAAAGCCGATGAAAACAAACTTAAAAAAGAAGAAGAAAAAGATGTAGCAATAAAGTTAAATAAAGAAGAAGAAGAAGTATTAAAACGTGCATTTAATAATTTAGAATTTGCAACAGCAAAAGACATTATTAAACAAGAATCGTTTGCTTCTTTAGATGAGTTAGCTGGTTTGATGGCTAAAAAAACAAGTTGGAGATTGAAAATTAGCGGACATACAGATAGTCAAGGACAAGCTGCTACGAATTTAAAATTATCAGAGAAAAG